>JAURLQ010000002.1 GCA_030831125.1 Gammaproteobacteria bacterium | reverse complement strand
TGATCTGGGGGGCGCTGATGATGTTGATGTCATCGATATTCTGGTCAAGGTGGGCGACACCGTTGAAAAAGAAGATGGCCTCATCACTCTGGAAACAGACAAGGCGGCAATGGAGGTGCCTGCGCCTATGGCTGGCAGGATTGTTGCTATCAAGGTCAAGGTAGGAGACAAGGTCAAACAGGGTTCTGTAATAGTTGATCTGGAAACTACTGAAGCACCGGCCCCAGCCAGGAAAGAGACTGCGGCACCAACCCCGTCTGCTTCAACTTCATCACCTGTACCTGCCGCTGCAAAGCCGGCTGCTGCTGTTACGCAGGCATCAAGTGCATCTGCAGAGGCTGTCAATTATACCAGTGGTGAAGTCTATGCCGGCCCGGCAGTGCGCAAGTTGGCGCGTGAACTCGGTGTGGATCTTGCGAAAGTCACCGGCACCGGTAACAAAGGCAGAATTCTCAAGGAAGATGTCCAGGTCTGGGTCAAGAGTATAGTGCAGGGCAATGCATCTGCCGGAGGTGGACCTGGGCTGCCTGCGGTCGAGGACATTGATTTCAGCAGGTTCGGTCCGATTGAAGAAGTCGAGATGAGCAAGCTGCACAGGGTCACCGCGCAGAACATGACCAAATGCTGGCTCAATGTGCCGCATGTTACCCAGTTTGACGAAGCCGATATCACCGATCTCGAAGAATTCCGTAACGCCCAGAAAAAACTGGCCGAGAAAAAAGGCATCAAGCTCACGCCACTGCCCTTTATCGTGTTGGCTGCTGCACAGGCCCTCAAGGCGCATCCACAGTTCAATGTGTCCCTGCATTCCTCAGGTACCAAAATGATCCGGAAAAAGTACATCAACATCGGAGTTGCAGTTGCGACTCCGGCCGGTTTGATGGTGCCTGTGGTCAAGGACGCCGACAAGAAATCAATCTGGGAAATTGCAGCAGAAATTGCCGAGCTCGGAGCGAAGGCCAAGGACCGTAAACTCGGCAAGGCCGACATGGAAGGTGCCTGTTTTACCATTTCCAGTCTTGGCAATATTGGCGGCAACGGGTTTACGCCTATCGTCAATGCTCCTGAAGTGGCCATACTCGGTGTTAGTCGCGCGGCAGTCAAACCGGTTTGGAAAGACAATGCCTTTGTTCCCCGCACAATACTGCCTTTCTCGTTGTCATATGATCACCGCGCTGTTAACGGTGTCGACGGCGGTCTGTTCTGTACTTATCTCGGCGAATTGCTCTCGGACATCAGGTTAATGGTTCTCTGATTGAACTGCTGCTCCGCCGTCGACCCGGTCGGGGCAGCTACCTGGTGTTGATGGATCGAGATGCTGTGCGCAGATTCAGGGTGAAATACATATTCTGTGTTCTGTTGATGTGCATCTGTTAACGCTGCGCGGGTTTTCAGGCATTATTGTCTCAATTGAATTTCTTCTGCAGGGGGATGTATGCCTTCATTTGATGTGGTGTCCGAAGTTGATACCCACGAGCTGACCAATGCTGTGGATCAGGCCAGTCGCGAGATCGGTAACCGGTTTGACTTCAAAGGTGTTGATGCCAGTTTCGAGCTCAATGACAATCTCATCACGCTCACGGCTGAAGCCGAATTCCAGATTGACCAGATGCTCGACATGCTGCGCACCAAGGCAGGCAAGCGGGGTATTGATGTGGGCGCGCTGAAGAGAGGAGACGTTGAGCAATCTGGTCAGAAGGCTATCATGAAGGTAACAGTCCAGCAGGGCATCGAAACCGATACGGCCCGCAAGATAGTCAAACATGTGAAAGAACTGAAAATAAAAGTGCAGGCTGCCATCCAGGGCGACAAGTTGCGGGTAACCGGAAACAAGCGGGATGATCTTCAGAAGGTGATCGCCAGTTTGCGTGAAGCCGACTTCGGTCTTCCTCTGCAGTATGACAACTTCAGGGACTAGCAGATTGCAAAAAGCAGCTGGTTTTTATATCCAGCACTTCGTCAGCAGTTTTCAAGGCCATGCCGGTATATGTTTGCTGCTGCAACTTCAATAATGCCATAACATCAGGATAGCGGTTCCCCGGATGTCCGGAGCTTTCCTGCAGGAACTTCCGAATTTCTACCAGATCATGAAGCAAACCGAGTGCTTCACTGAGCTCCCCTAATTGCTTCCTGCGCAAGGTAACTCCCTTGTTGCTGTCTGAACCTGCAATCAGCAACTGGTAATCCAGATTTTTCACGCGTTTACGCAAACGGTGCAATTCTTCCTGATTGCCCTGCCTGATTTTCTTGCTGCGGGAGAGCTTACGGGCCTGTTTGTGGCTGCGTTCGAGGGCTGCAAGAATTGTGTATGTGGGCTGTCCGGAGACTTTTGGAAATGCAGACTGCAAATGATGCAAAATGCCGTTTGTATCCAGTTTGCCGGAAATAATCCTTGATACCGGAGGCAGTGAAGCGGCAAGTGCACGGCATTGGGCGGCCAGATCACTGCTGTTGCATTCAGCCTCCAGTCTGAGAAGCGTCTGCAAATGTACCTGGGCAGAACGCATTGTTGCATAGGTATCTGCCAGCTCATGCAGCAGTCTGTCCAGGGCGACCAGATCATCACTGTTATCCTTTTTTTTCACCAGTCTCAGCCAGCTGCGCAGTTTCTTGATATGGGTCCTGATCTGGTGAACCTGCTTTGCGGAGGGTTCTGCTATATCGGAAAGTACCTGCAACCGGGACAGCAAACTGCAAACCCGCCTGTCCATCACAGCGGGATAACCAAGTTTCAGGGGCGGTAGTTCCATGCGCTCCCTACGGTACTGCAGCTTCAGCAGCACGAATATTTTCAATGCCCTGCAGCAGGGCATCTGCATTGAAGCTGATGCTGTCTATACCCTGTTCAACAAGAAACCTGGCAAAGTCCGGATAGTCACTGGGCGCCTGTCCGCACAGGCCGATTTTCAGACCAGCCTCCTGTGCTGATCGGATCACATTTTCAAGCATTGCAATGACAGCAGGATTGTTTTCATCAAACAGTTCACTGATAACAGCAGAATCGCGATCTATCCCCAAAGTCAGCTGGGTAAGATCATTGGAGCCTATGGAAAAGCCGTCAAAGATTCCTGCGAACTCTTTGGCGAGTATCACATTGCTCGGAATTTCCGCCATGACATAGACTTCCAGTCCTTCCTTGCCGCGCTCAAGGCCGTGCTGTGCCATCACCTGCAGTACTTTCCTCCCTTCTTCCAGAGTCCTGCAGAAAGGGATCATCAGCTTGACATTGGTCAGTCCCATTTCTTCACGCACCACGCGCATGGCATCACATTCAAGCCCGAAGCCATCGCGATATCGTGGGTGGTAATAACGCGAAGCGCCCCTGAACCCGAGCATCGGATTTTCCTATTCCGGTTCAAATTGTCTGCCTCCCAGCAACTGGGCGTATTCGTTGG
>JAURLQ010000064.1 GCA_030831125.1 Gammaproteobacteria bacterium | reverse complement strand
GATACTTATGATGCGCAATAATCGCTACCGTTTGTAACTTCGCTTGTAAAAAAGCCCCAAAAACGGGGCTCTTTGTAACTTCTTTGCAACTCGTAAACCTATATAAATCAATAGTTTAGCATCACCCTATTACTCCCACTCTATCGTAGCCGGAGGTTTGCTGGAAATATCGTAGGTCACACGGCTGACATCCTTGATCTCATTGATAATGCGATTTGACACAGTCTCCAGCAGTTCATACGGCAGATGTGCCCAGCGAGCTGTCATGAAATCTATGGTTTCCACGGCCCTCAAAGCCAGTACCCAGGAATAGCGACGGGCATCACCCACCACACCTACTGACTTGACCGGCAGGAAAACCACAAAGGCCTGGCTGACCTTGTGATACCAGTCTGCCTTGTGCAGTTCTTCAATGAAAATTGCATCAGCCAGCCGCAGCACATCGCAGTATTCCTTCTTCACCTCACCCAGAATCCGGACACCCAGGCCAGGCCCCGGGAACGGATGCCTGTATACCATGTCATAGGGCAGGCCCAGCTCCATGCCGATTCGTCTGACTTCATCCTTGAACAGTTCCCGCAGCGGTTCAACCAGCCCCATTTGCATGTTGTCAGGCAAGCCACCCACATTGTGATGAGACTTGATCACGTGCGCTGTACCGTGCTTTGCCTTGGCTGACTCAATTACATCAGGATAGATGGTGCCCTGGGCAAGCCATTTGACTTGCCCGAGCTTCGTTGACTCGGCATCAAATACTTCAATAAAGATATTGCCGATGATCTTGCGCTTGGTCTCAGGATCAGCCACACCGGCAAGCCGGGACAGGAATTTATCTTCGGCATTGGCACGTATTACTTTTACGCCCATGTTGTCGGCAAAGGTTTTCATGACCTGATCGCCTTCGCGCAGTCGCAACAAACCGTTATCCACAAACATGCAGGTCAACTGGTCGCCAATGGCCTTGTGCAGCATTGCGGCTACAACCGAGGAATCGACGCCACCGGAAAGACCGAGCAGCACCTGGTCAGTGCCTACCTGTTTCCTGATAGTGACAATGGCATCTTCAATGATGTTGGCTGCAGTCCACAGTCTTTCACAACCACAAATCTCGTGGACAAAACGATTGAGTATCTGTTGCCCGGCTTTTGTATGTGTCACTTCAGGATGAAATTGCACGCCAAACATGCGGCGATTTTCATCCATCATCGCCGCTATGGGTGCCGTAGGTGTGGATGCGGCAAGCACGAAGCCTTCAGGGAGCCTGGTAACCCTGTCGCCATGGCTCATCCATACATCCTGATAGTTGCGCCCATCAGCTTCAATGACATGTTCCAGATCGTGAAGCAATGGACATGCACCAAGCATTTCCACGCGGGCGTAGCCGAATTCGGAATGGGAAGAACCTTCAACCTTGCCCCCCAGTTGCTCCGCCATTGTCTGCATGCCATAACAGATACCAAGAATCGGCAGACCACAATTGAGGACGTGGTCAGGGACACGGGGTGAGTCCTGCAGGTTTGCAGATTCAGGGCTGCCAGAAAGAATTACCCCTTTCGGGTTCAGGGCGTGAAAATCCGCTTCGGTAAGTGAGTAATGGTGGATCTCGCAATAGACACCCGCTTCGCGGATGCGTCTGGCGATCAGCTGGGTGTACTGTGAGCCGAAATCTAGAATAACGATGAGCTGCTCATGAATATTGCGGTTCATGTAGGGTTCCGGTGTTGTGGTTCCAGGGAGCCGATGAAATCAGCTTATGCGGTAGTTTGGCGCTTCCTTGGTAATGCTGACATCATGCACATGGCTTTCCGTCACACCAGCGCCGGTAATTTTCACGAAACGGGGTTTGATGCGCATTTCCTCGATATCAGCACAGCCGGTCAGCCCCATGCTGGAGCGTATGCCACCTATCAACTGGAAAATAATCGCAGACATCGGGCCCTTGTAGGGTACCCTGCCTTCAATTCCTTCGGGGACCAGTTTCGCAGCGCCACTGTCCAGACTCTGGAAATAACGATCACTGGAACCATGGGATTTACTCATTGCACCCAGGGAACCCATACCCCGATAGGCCTTGTAACTGCGGCCCTGATAAAGCTCCACATCTCCAGGTGCTTCTTCAGTGCCAGCCAGCAAACTGCCTATCATTACAGCATTGGCACCAGCTGCAACGGCCTTGGCGATATCTCCCGAAAAGCGGATGCCACCATCTGAAATGATGGTGATATCGGTATCTTTCAGGGCTTCGGCAACATTGGCCACAGCCGTAATCTGGGGCACTCCCACACCGGTAACGATACGAGTTGTGCAAATGGAACCCGGGCCAATGCCAACCTTGACTGCATCAACACCGGCCTGAACGAGTGCAACAGCGCCTTCTGCAGTGGCCACGTTTCCACCGATCAAGGGCAAATCAGGAAAAGATTTCTTGATGTGGGCAACACGATTGATCACTTCCTGGGAATGGCCATGGGAGGTGTCCACCACAACCACATCCACACCTGCCGCGACCAGTGCCTGCACCCGCTTTTCAGTATCGGCACCTGTACCAACTGCAGCGCCTACACGTAATTGGCCAAGCGCGTCCTTGCAGGCATTGGGAAAATCCTCGGCCTTGCGGATATCCTTGAGGGTTATGAGGCCTCGCAACTGGAAGTCGTCGTTTACCACAAGCACTTTTTCAATGCGGTACTTGTGCATGAGCTGCTTGATCTCTTCCATGTCTGCACCTTCCTTGACCGTTACCAGACGCTCCTTTGGTGTCATGATCTGGTCTATGGTTGCATTCAGGTCATTTTCGAACCTGACATCCCTTGAAGTAACTATGCCGACGAGATCACGGGCGCCACTGTTGTCCTTGACCACCGGCAAACCGGAAATACGATATTCCCTTGTAAGATCGAGTAGTTTGCGGACAGTGGTATCCGGCGTAACAGTGTAGGGATCGGTGACCACACCGCTTTCATATTTCTTGACTGTACGAACTTCCCGGGCCTGTTCCTCTATGGACATGCTCTTGTGGATAATACCTATCCCACCCTCCTGGGCCATGGCAATTGCCAGACGGGATTCTGTGACGGTATCCATCGCTGAGGACACCAGGGGAATATTAAGGGTAATACTGCGAGTCAGGCGGGTCTTCAGGCTGACCGAGTTCGGCAATACCAGGGAGTGGGCAGGAACAAGGAGAACATCATCAAAAGTAAGAGCTTCTTCAACTACTCGCAACATATGTGATTACCTGAAACCTGACCTGCCCCGTGTTTCGGGAAATCGCCGTATTATAGACTACACCGGTACCTGACGGGAACTGCCGCTTTGATCAGGTGGCATCACATTTTGAATTTGGGGCATTATTGTATGGGGATGGTTTTCAGTAATATTCTCGCGACACGCCGTAAACCCATCCATGGGAGCTCGGTTGCGGCTCCCTGCCGCAAACGGTCGCTCAAACTATTCCTGCAAACCATTAGCTTCCAATATCACGCCAGATTCATACAGGGTAGCCACTGTCAACAACTACAGGGGCAGTTGGCGCAAGGAGTATCAGCGTCTTTTCAGGCCTGGTCTTCTGACCCTTTCCTGCGGATCGATGATTTCCACATCAAAAAGGCCTTCAGCCTCCCCTGTCTCATCTGCCGCAGGTTCATCAACAACCACAGCAGCTGGCGCCATGGCTGCAGCCGCAGGGCCTGCCTGCTGCATGGACATCGCAGAAGTACCGTGATGATCCAGACAGGCCTGTCTGGCTATGGCCGCAAGCGTGGTCCGACTATCGGCATCAAATGACCCCATCTGTTCAGCCGCCCGCAAGGCTATTTCGCGCCCCAGCTGATCACACATCATGGTCTCGTGGGATGAATCTGCTGCCAATGCAATATTCCCGGTAACTGCAGTTGCCAGCAACACAGGAATCCGGAGCAGGGAAAAAGACTGTTTTTTCTTCATGCGATGATCCTTGAGTATCCGGAATGACCGGGCACAAGCATAACGGAGCCTGAAGCCGGATTCATCAGGCAGTTGAATTATCTCTTTCTTGGTGCTTTCCATGCCCCGCTATATCATGCACCCATGAACTTTCGCGAAAACACGCTGTCACCTGAAACAACTGTACTGACAGTCAGCCAGCTCAATCGACTTGCACGTGGACTGCTGGAAGACAGTTTTCCAGCCATAACAGTTGAAGGGGAAATTTCCAATTTCGCGTGCCCTTCCTCCGGACACTGGTATTTTACCCTCAAGGATGCACAGGCCCAGGTTCGCTGTGTAATGTTCCGAAACCGGAACCTTATGGTCAGGTTCAGGCCTGCCGACGGCATGAAAGTGACCGTCAAGGGCAAGCTGAGCCTGTTTGAAGGCAGAGGTGATTACCAGCTCATTCTTGACCGACTTGAGGAAAGTGGAGCCGGCGACCTGCAAAGGGCTTTTGAGCAACTGAAAAGCAAATTGCAACGCGAAGGCCTTTTCAACGTCGAAAGCAAAAAGTCACTCCCTTCCCTGCCCCAGCATATAGCAGTCATCACCTCGCCTACCGGAGCAGCTGTACGCGACATCATCAGTGTGCTGGCACGACGTTTCCCCTCCATTGCCGTTACGGTTATTCCGGTTGCTGTACAGGGCAAGGATGCACCTGCCAAGCTGGTCAGGGCGCTTGCACTGGTCAATCAACAACAGGGCTGTCTCAGTGATGTGGATGTAATCCTGATTGGACGTGGTGGTGGTTCGCTTGAAGATCTGTGGGCCTTCAATGATGAAGCGCTTGCCAGAGCAATATTTGCTTCACGACTACCGGTTATCAGCGCAGTCGGTCATGAAACCGACTTCACCATTGCCGACTTTGTTGCAGACATAAGGGCTCCGACACCATCGGTTGCTGCCGAGCTGTTGAGCCCGGAACGTGAAGAAGTTATGCAGATGTTTGAAGGCATGGCCAGACAACTCATCCGGCTTGTCAGGGCACGGCTTGCAGCTGAAAACAGTAATTTGCGGCAATTACGACTCAGGCTGCGCCATCCGGGTGAAAGGCTTTTGCAGCAGGCACAGCGTCTGGATGCGCTGGAGAGCAGGTATCGTAGAGCAATACTGCAGCAATTGTCCGGTAAAAAGCAGGTCCTGAATTTGCTCATTTCCGGGCTGCGTGCCTGTTCACCTGCCATGGTCCTGAATCGGGAACATCAGCGATTGATTCACATCCAGCGTCGCCTGCAGGCAGGCATCAGGACAGCGATCAGGGGCAAGAATCAGAACCTGAAGGAACAGGTCCACGCCCTCAATACCGTCAATCCCCTGGCAACCCTTGCGCGAGGGTACTCATTGACTACAGACAAGAACGGTGAGCTGGTAAGAAGCTATAGTCAGCTTGAAGCGGGTGATACAATCAGCACCCGTTTGTCACAGGGCTCAATAACCAGCAGAGTGACAGACCGCAAGGCTGATTGAAATCATAACCCGGAATTCCCTCTCAGGAACTTCCACATCAGGCTTCTTTATCAGAAATTTATCCGCTTATGACAGGATGGAACGGATGGCAGCAAGCAAGAACACCACAAAGAAAAAACCCCAAACCCAGACCGTACGTGGACTGACAATTTACGGCCCCAGACATCCCACTATCAGGAAAATGATGGAAAAAACGGAAGGTCCTGAAATCCATGGCGACAAGGTCTGGTACTCCAGTTATTTCATCATGGACTATCTCGACAACAAGCCACCTGCCAAAGGCAGTCGGGTAATGGAAATCGGGTGTGGATGGGGACTGCTTGGTATCTATTGTGCCCTCAATTACAACGCGAAAGTAACAGGCGTTGATGCTGACAAGCATGTGTTCCCGTTTCTGCAGCTGCATGCCGAAAAGAACAAGGCAAAGATCAAGACCAAGGCAAGCAGATACGAAGACCTCAAACCGAAAATACTGGCAAAACAGGATCTCATTGTGGGTGGAGATATCTGTTTCTGGGACGAACTGGTAGATCCTTTGCATACACTGATAAAAAATGCGCTTGATGCAGGTGTACCCCGCATCATCATTGCCGATCCCGGCCGCCCCCCATTCCTGAAACTGGCACGCAAATGCCGCAAATTGTACAAGGCAACAATCAAGGAGGTTTCCATCACACAGCCCAAAAAGAATGATGGCAACCTGTTGATCATCCACAATCCTGAAATCAACTGAACCTGTTCCGGATCATCAAGAAATATCCATGAGTGAAAAGCTGCCAGTAAATCTGAAAAACACTGACTACTACCTGAATCGGGAACTGAGCCTGCTGGAATTCAACCGTCGGGTCCTTGCCCAGTCATCCGACAAAAACATTCCTGTGCTGGAACGACTTTTTTTCCTGTGCATTGCATGTTCCAACATGGATGAATTTTTCGAGATTCGTGTAGCTGGACTCAAGCAGCAGGTTTCCTTCGGCTCAAGTCAGCGTGGACCGGACGGCTTGTCATCTTCAGAACAGTTGTCACGCATATCAGAAGTGGCTCATGACCTGGTACGCGAACAGTACCGTGTATTCAATGAAAATATGCTGCCGCAACTGTCGAAAGAAGGAATAAACTTTCTGCTCAGCGCAGAGTGGAACGCCAAACAAAGCGACTGGATCAAAGGCTATTTCAACCGGGAGCTGTTACCTGTACTCAGCCCGGTCAGCCTGGACCCTGCCCATCCTTTCCCGCAGGTATTGAACAAAAGCCTTAACTTCATCATCTCGCTGGAAGGCAAGGATGCCTTTGGCAGGAATTCGGGTATTGCAGTAGTTCAGGCACCACGTGCGCTGCCGCGCCTGATTCAGCTACCCCAGTCATGTGCTACTCATGATTACGACTTCGTATTCCTGTCTTCGATCATTTACAGACATGCCTCTGACCTTTTCCCCGGCATGAAAGTCACCGGCTGTTACCAGTTCAGGGTTACCCGTAATGCTGATCTGACAGTGCAGGAAGAAGAAGCCAGAGACCTGCTGGAAGCCATAGAAGGGCAATTGGGTACACGGCGTTTTGCAAGCGCAGTAAGGCTTGAGGTGCAGGTAGACTGCCCGCGGGAAATAATCGAATTCCTGCTGCAGAAGTTCAATCTGCAGCACAACGATGTTTATCAGGTCGATGGCCCCGTAAACCTCAACCGCATGATGGCCATCCAGAAAATGGTACAGCGGCCCGGCCTCAAGTTTCCCCCTTTCACTCCTGCACTCAACAACAGGTTCAGCAAACAGCCGGACATGTTCGAGGTAATCAAGAAAGGAGACGTGCTACTACACCATCCATTCCAGTCGTTTACAACTGTAGTTGATTTCATCAGGCATGCTGCCAAGGATCCTGATGTACTGGTCATAAAGCAGACTCTTTATCGCACAGGCGATGATTCAAGTGTGGTCAACGCGCTGATAGAAGCTGCACATGAAGGCAAGGAAGTAACTGTGGTCATTGAACTCAGGGCCCGGTTTGATGAAGAGGAAAATATAGAGCTCGCTACTGAACTGCAGGAGGCGGGTGTACACGTATCCTATGGCGTGGTTGGACACAAGACCCATGCCAAGATGTTACTTGTTGTCAGAAGGGAAGGAAGACAGCTCAAGCGTTACGTACATCTGGGTACCGGTAATTATCATGCTGGCACAGCACGCTTGTATACAGACTACGGATTGATTACCAGTGATACTGCCCTCACCGAGGATGTGCTCAAGGTATTCCAGCAATTAACGGCCATGGGCAAGCCTGGCAAATTGAAGAAAATTCTGCAGGCCCCGTTTACGCTGCACAAGAGCATGCTGGAAATGATCAACAATGAAGCCGAAAACGCAAGGAAGGGCAAACCGGCCAGAATCATTGCCAAGATGAACGCCCTGGTGGAACCCACTATCATTGAAGCCCTTTACAATGCTTCACAGGCAGGTGTCAGGATAGACCTGATTGTGCGCGGCATCTGCTGTCTCAAGCCCGGCATCAAGGGCATTTCAGACAATATCAATGTCCGCTCGATTGTGGGCCGTTTTCTGGAACACACCAGAATCTACTATTTCCTCAACAACGGAGTAGAAAATCTTTATCTATCCAGCGCTGACTGGATGGACAGGAATTTTTTCAGACGTGTGGAAACCTGCTTTCCGATTGAAGAAAAGCGCATGAAAAAGAAAGTGCTCAAGGAAGGCATCATGAATTATCTGGCCGACAATACCCAAAGCTGGACCCTGCAGTCAGACGGCCGTTACAAGAAAAGCAGCCCTGGCAACAGCAAAATCAGGAATGCGCAAATACAACTGCTGGAACACTACACCGATTGAGCAGTAGCGTGTATCAGGGCTGAAAAATTTTTCAGCATCCTGTCCGCATGTGGCGTTGGTTCAACTGATTCCAGCAACGCCTTTAAATCGAAGCCTTCCTCGGCCAGTTTCACAGACCGCTCCTTCAAATAGGCAAGCATGACTTCCTCGCTGAATTCCGGGTGGAACTGCACACCCCAGACATTACTGCAGTAGCGCACTGCCTGATGCGGCTCAAAGCTGTTGCATGCCAGTACCGTGGCAGCTTCAGGTAGTTGAATCACTGTCTGCATATGACTGACATGTGCAGTAAACTGTTGCTCAATACCGCTGCACAAAGGATCTCCGGTGCTTGCATCAGTCAGGGTGACACAGGTAGTGCCTATTTCCCTTCCACCGGGGTGATAATCGACAACGCCACCCAATGCATGGGCCAGCAACTGGTGACCATAACAAATACCCAACACAGGAGTGTCAGTTCCTGCCACCCCTCGCAACCACTGGGCCGCATATTCACTCCATGGCAGCCGCTCGGTGACCATGGCAGCCGATCCGGTAACAACAACGCCTGAAACTACACCGTATTCAGGCAACAACTCTCCTGCTGGCACGTTGCTTACAAGTACTTTTTCTTCATCAATATCCAGGGCTGCTGCAATCCACTGCTCGAAATCCCCCTTTTCCCGGGGAATACTCTGTACGGTATTTCCTGTCTTGATAATGAGTACCGGTTTCACCTTTTTCCTCTCAGGTATTCACGATTCTTCAGGATGCGCCTTTTTCGGGCGATTTCCCTGTAATTCATGCCACTTTCTTCACTGACGAAGGGGTTTTCATCACTCCGCAGCTCAATTCGTATTGGTGTCCCTTCAAGGCGCAGATACTTGCGGAAGTTTTTCTCCAGATAGCGTACGTAATGGTCGGGCAGCTCTTCGGTCTGCTTGCCGTGGATGACAAAAATCGGGGGGTTGTGCCCTCCTACATGCGCATACCGGAGTTTGATCCTGCGGCCATTGACCAAAGGAGGAGCGTGTCCGGTGAGGATTCTCTCCAGAGTCTGCGTGAGTTTGGCAGTTGAAATTTTCCTGAATGCGCTGTCGTGTGCAGCATGAATCGAATCGTAAAGATTACCGACACCTGTTCCGTATTTTGCCGAGATGAAATGGATTCTGGCAAAATCAACGAATGTGAACCTGCGCCTTATTGCTTCACGTATCTTGTCTTTTTCATACTCGTCCATGCCGTCCCATTTGTTGAGCGCAATGACCAGAGCGCGCCCGGTTTCAAGTACATAACCAAGCAAATGCAGATCCTGCTCGACAATTCCGTCCCTGGCATCCAGCAGCAACACTACTACATGGGCATCCTGTATTGCCTGAAGGGATTTGACGACTGAAAACTTCTCAACCAGCTCAGTTGTCTTGCCTCGTCTGCGTATGCCGGCAGTATCAATGAGGGTATAGTGTTTGCCTCTGCGCTCAAAAGGGATATAGATACTGTCCCTTGTCGTCCCCCCCTGGTCATAGACCACTACCCGCTCTTCGCCCAGCATCCGGTTTACCAGTGTGGATTTGCCTACATTGGGTCGGCCTGCAATACATATGCGAATGCTGTCTTCATGTTCATCTTCAAGTTGCAGTTCTTCTTCGGGTCCGAAAGGTGTCAAGGCATCTTCAAGCAGCTTCTGTACCCCCCTGCCATGTGCGGCGGCAATGGTATGCATATCCTCCAGTCCCAACTTGTAGAAATCGGCCAGCGCCTGATCAGGGTCCAGCCCGTCAATCTTGTTGACCACAAGTAAAACCGGTTTTTGCTGGCGCCTGAGATGCGATGCAATGAATTCATCTCCGGCTGTAAGGCCTTCCCTGCCATCCACCATGAACAGTACAAGATCCGCCTCTTCAATGGCCTGCAGGGACTGACCTGCCATGGCCGCTTCTATGCCTTCTTCACCTCCATGTATGCCGCCGGTATCTATGACTATGAAACGCCGTTCGCCACTGCGGCCCTCACCATACTGCCGATCACGGGTCAGGCCCGGGATATCCGCCACCAGCGCATCACGGGTGTTGGTGAAACGGTTGAAGAGTGTTGACTTGCCAACATTGGGACGGCCAACCAGGGCCAGAACAGGAATCATAGATATTGAAGGCTTGCCATCATAAAGAGGCTGTTGAGTGGAGCTCCAGTGAAGCACCAAAGGAGCTGTAGGTTATCCGGCCTGGCCAAAGGCAATGACCGCTTGTATCCGTAAATTACAGCACTGCCACATCCGGGGAACAGCGTTTGCAATACCCACGCCGCAGACGGCCCCGAAATATCTGAAGCAAATGCTACTGTACCCGCAATGCAACCAGATTGCCGCCATTGCCATAGACATATATGGTATTTCCCTGGCTGAGCATGCGTGCATTGATGCCATCCCCATCCACTCTGGCACGGGTAACATATCTGCCATCACTCTGCGCCAGCAAATGCACGTAACCCTCGGAATCGCCAACAGCGACATAATTGTTGAAACCAAGTGGCGCAGAAAGTTTACGCAATTGCATCTGGTCGTTCACCCAGACTGAATCAGGCTGTCCAACCCGATAGGCTGTAACAACATCGCGGTTACCCACAATATAGACATTACCGAAACCGAAACTGGCACTGACAGGACTCGATTCTTCCACTCGCCAGCGGGTTTGACCTGTAGTGGGATCAATTGCTGCCAGATAACCCTGGTAGGTTGGCACCAGCAGCAATCCGGCCTCGTTGATGACCAGATCACCATCTATATCCACCATCCGGTCGATTTCAGAGCGCCCGGTTGGAATTGCCACCCTTTCTTCCCAGCGCAAGGTACCATTATCCAGCGCCACGGATATGACAGATCCATTGGCAAGTGCCGCAATCACGAAATTACCCTGGATAAGAGGGGAACTATCGCCACGCAGGCTCAGATCCGGCACATTGTTCTCATAGAGCCACAATTGTTCTCCGGTAGTGGCATCAAGTCCGGCAAGATTACCGTCAACACTCTGAGCCACAACTATCCTGCCATTGGTTACAGGTGTAGACAGCACTTCACTTGTAACTTCACTGATCCACAACTGGGCACCATCTTCAGATGACAGTGCAATTACCTGGGAGTTTTCAGTTCCCAGCAATACAAGACCGTTGCCGGCACCGACGCCGCCGGTAATGGAGTAATCCACCCGGGTACGCCACAAACGGCTGCCTTCATCTGCAGAAAGTGCTTCGATTCTGCCATTGTTGGAAGCTGCATAAATACGTCCTGCTTCCATGACAGGTTTCAGTCTGTTGAATTTGTCACCCTGACCTGAACCGATATCGGCACTCCATATCCTGCGCAGCTGGACATCACTCTCGATATCTACAAGTTCAGCAGGTTTTTCTTCACCGTCATCATCACTGAATATCCCCAGGACAGGATCAAGCACGCTGCATCCAGCCAGCATTACAAGGCTGGCGAGGCAACACATTTTCTGCATAAACCGCAACTTCTGCATCAGAATGCTTCCTGTGGATTCCAGCCGAGATCCTGCATTTTCAGCTGCAACAATACCGGGTTTCCTTCTGAAGTGGCAGCAAGGGCACGCTCATAGGCAGCCAGGGCTTCATCGCGACGGCCCAGGCCGTAAAGCGCATCCCCTTCCACTTCTGCAAAACCGGGCTCGAAAGTATCGGGCTGCACTGCACTGAGCAGATCAAGCGCTGTCTGGAATTGTTGTTGGCCAACCTTGACCCGCGCCAGACGCAAACGGGCAACCTTTCCCAGCTCCTCGTCCGCCTCCTGCATGAAGCCAAGCTCCGGATTATCCAGTATCCACTGCAACTCCACAGCAGCCTCTGCAAGCTGATTCTGGTCCACATGGAACTTTGCAATGGCCAGAGCGGCATAACGCGTATAGATGCTGTCGGGAAAATCGGTTTTCAGCTGAATGTAACTGGACAAGGCTGCGGCTATGGCATCCTCACCTGCTTCCAATGTCAGATTGTCGATAACGGTATCGGCAATCTGCTGATAAAGGTCTGACGCCATTCCCGCCTGACTGTCCTGGCTGGCCTGCCATTGTCTGACCCCGAAAAAAACGGCCAAAACAACAATAACGCCAGTAATGAGAGACGAACCGTTCTCCTTCCACCAGGATTTGAGTGCTTCCAGTTGTTCTTCGTCGTTCTGATACCCTGACAAGGTCGTTTCCTCAGTTAACTGTTCTTTTGTTCATGTTCATTGCCAAAAAATGTGTCCAGCCACGTGACAACATCGGACAATGGTAATTCCAGGCTTTGACCGCTGTCACCCAGCACTTTTACTTTGGCGGTTTGCTGAGGACTGTCGCCCTCCAGAATCACGGCACACCTTGCACCGCTGGTGAATGCTTTTTTGAGCTGGCTATTATATTTACCGCCACCTGTATGGGTCAAAACCCTCATCGATGGCAAGGCAGCACGGATCATTGCTGCAAGTTGCAGCGCCTGGGCCTGCACCCCTTCCCCGACCACAGCCAGATAAATATCTGCCTGCTGTGAAATATCCGCAGGAAAACTGCCTGTTTCCTGCATCAGCAATAACAGTCGCTCTATGCCCATGGCGAAGCCGACTGCCGGTGTAGCAGTACCACCAAGCTGGCTGGAAAGTCCATCATAACGGCCACCGGCACAAACGGTACCCTGGGCACCCAGTTTGTCCGTTGTCCACTCAAAAACAACACCATTGTAATAATCCAGCCCCCTGACGAGTGCCGGATTGAGCTGCCAGGACAATCCACAGGCTTCCAGCATCTCAAGCAGTTTACTGAATCCGTCAATGGACCCGGATCCCATGTAATTTCCAAGCACAGGTGCATCAGCAAGTATCTCGCGGGTCTGGGGCACCTTGGTATCCAGAATACGCAGCACATTACTGTCAAGCCTTCTCTGGCTGTCAGCATCCAGCTCCGCTTTTCTTGGCAACAGGTATTCACGCAGGGCTTCCCCGAAGCGCGCCCTTTCCCCACTGCTACCCAGATTGTTGATCTGCAGCTTTACACTGTCGCTCAATCCAAGTTGACGCCAGAATTCGGCACACATGAGCAACAGTTCAGCCTCGATATCCACGCCAGCCATGCCGAAAGCCTCGACACCAAGCTGATTGAACTGCCTGTAGCGTCCTTTCTGTGGACGCTCATGTCGATACATGGGACCCATGTACCAGAGTTTGCGGGTCTGGTTGTACAACAACCCGTGCTGATCCGCAGCACGCACACAGCATGCTGTGCCTTCAGGGCGCAAGGTCAGACTGTCACCATTGCGGTCCTCGAATGTATACATCTCCTTTTCGACAATATCGGTAACTTCACCTATGGAACGTTTGAAAAGCTGTGTCTGTTCAAGGACGGGAAAGCGAATCTCCTGAAAAGCCCAGGTGCCCATAAGATGACGAATGCGACTTTCCAGGTACTGCCACTGTGGAGACTCTTCGGGCAGTACGTCATTCATGCCCCTTATCGCCTGGATCTTGCTCAATTTGGTATCCGTGTGAATTCTGTTGGTGGGCAATCAGGAGTGAACGACATCGGCGATGATTCTGACGGGGGACACTTCTGCATCCTGCAGGACTTTCACTTTCCTGCGAATCATGGCTTCAAGTTCATCAACCAGATTTGCATTGTCAATTTTATGGCTGGTTTCACCATCTACATAGGCCATATTCATGGGCGTGGCACCTGTAAGGCCAATATGCGAAACCAGCGCCTCTCCAGGACCATTGACGATGCATCCCACTACCGACACATCTATCGGGGTTGTGATGTCTTCCAGCCTTGCCTCAAGGGCGTTCACGGTAGCGATGACATCAAAATTCTGTCTGGAACAACTGGGACAGGCCACAAGATTCACACCCTTCTTGCGAAGGCCCAGACTCTTGAGGATGTCAAACCCGACCTTGATCTCTTCTACAGGATCAGCCGCAAGTGAAATACGGATCGTATCGCCTATACCGTCCATCAACAGCAGACCCAGTCCCACCGAGGACTTGACTGTTCCCGAGCGCAGGCCACCGGCTTCTGTTATGCCCAGATGCAGGGGTTGCTCTATTTGTTGGGACAGTTTTCTGTAGGCAGCTACTGTCATGAATACTTCAGAAGCCTTCAGGCTGACCTTGAAGTCCTGGAAATCATAACTGTCGAGAATATCGATATGTCGCATGGCAGATTCCACCATGGCATCAGCGTTGGGTTCACCATATTTCCGCAGCAGTTCCTTGCCAAGCGAGCCTGCATTGACACCAATGCGCAGAGGTACGCCATGATCCCGTGCAGACTCTATGACTGATCGTACCCTGTCGTCACGACCGATATTGCCGGGGTTGATCCTGAGGCAGTCCACACCATATTCAAGCACCTTCAAAGCGATGAGATAGTCGAAATGAATATCGGCAACCAGTGGAACCCTGGTGCCTGCCCTGATCAGCCTGAAGGCTTCTGCAGCTTCCATGGTCGGGACTGAAACCCTGACTATGTCTGCCCCAACCTGCTCCAGACGTCTGATCTGGGCAAGCGTGGCCTCTACATCACAGGTTTCCGTATTGGTCATGCTCTGTACAGCAATAGGGGCATCTCCACCGATGGGGACATTGCCAACCATTATCTTGCGCGTTGGTCTGCGTTTGATGGGAGACTGCATTCGCATCAGCGTTCTCCACCCGCACTTGTGGCAGCAGACAACAGTTCGATTCTGGCGGTATTGTCGCTGCGGATATCACTGCTGAAATCCATGTCGAGGGTATTGAGTCTTACGGAAACATTCCGGGCATCCCCGAGCAGCACATTGAACGGGGCAGTCCCCCTGATACTCAGGGTGTCTTCAGCTGCCAGCATGTCCTGGAAAATGATCATGCCATCAGTACCTGCCACTTCGATCCAGCTTTCACCTGAAAGTGCAAATTCCAGCAGATCATTTCCTTCACCCAGCAGGTTTACACGCCGGGGACCTGTTTGCTGGTCAGTGACTTCAACTGCTTCGTCCAATGCGACTTCGGACTGGCTGATCATTGTTTGTGAAGCCACACCTGGCTCATTACCCTGAGAGTCCAGAGCGGTTGCCTGAAGTGTATCCGGAGCAGCTCCTGCTTCTTCCGGAGAAGTGCCTGTCACATCAGTATTGGCGGCTTCGGAAGATGCTGCTACAACAGCTACCAGTTCATCCATGCCGGTAGCATCCCTGATTTGTCCAGACAACTGTTGCGCCTCGTCGGCAACATTGACGGTTGCAGTTTGCACGACAGGATCCACATTGAATGATGGAGTTGTAGTCCGCGTCTGGGAAACACTTCCGGTTGCTGTGCTCACAGGCCGGGGAGAAGAAGAAACTGTTGTTGATGATACTGCGGCAGTACTGTCACTTCTGCCAAAAAACCACCACCCGGCCAGCAGTGCGATAATCAGCACAACACCGGCTGCAACAGCCCAAAGCAATGTCTGGTCTGAACGTTTGCGCATTCCTGCACCATACTGGTTGCTACTGTCCACGCCGATACTGTTCAGATATGCCTCATAACAGACAATCACTGCCGGAACATCCATTTTCAGATATCCGGCATAGGACTTTATATATCCCTTTACAAAGGTCTGGCCGGGTAATTTGCCGTACTCATTATTCTCAAGGGCCTTGATATAATGGATTGTAAGATGCAGTGCATCTCCCACTGTGGCATGACTGAGCCCGGCCTGCTCACGTTTCTGCATCAGCATTTCGCCGGGCGAAATTATTTGCCCGCTGGTTTCTGCGTCTGTCATATTATCCTGCTGATCCTGCTGTTCCTGAAAGTCACTCATTTTCAAGTGTTTCCATCAGGCTCGTATAAGCGATGTATTCTGGTGAGTTGGGAAAAGCTGACTCAAGCAGTGCACCATAGCGGTTGGCATTTTCAATATTCCCCATGGCAGATTCCAGCCTGATGCCGATCCACAGGCTGCGGGCATTCTGCCCGGTATTGTAGAGTTGCAAGAGTGTCAGAAAGTTCCTGTAGTAGGCCCGCGCCTGTAGCACATCGTTCTTGTCCAGATTGAGATTGGCCAGTTCAAGACTTGATCGCAACAGATTCGAATTGAGCTGCAAGGCACGTGAAAACGCCGACTCTGCATCTTCGATCCGATCAAGGCGCAGACCAGCCAACCCGAGATTCTCGAAAGCCTGGGGGCGTGCAGGATACTCTGTGTCCTGCACTACACGCTGGAGCTGTTCGTAGGCATCCTCATATCGGCCGTTGGCAAACAGGAATGCTGCATAATTGTTTCGAGCCTGTGAATTGGCGGAATTGATTCGCAGGGCACGTCTGAAGCTCTCATCTGCGAGCGCTTCTTCGCCTTCCCGGGAATAAACCAGTCCCCAGATTGCCAGGATTTCACTGTTATTCCTGTCATACCTTGCAGCATTGTCCAGATGACGTTTGGTATTGGCCAGATCGTTCTGTTCCAGATAACCAGTTGCCAGCTGGATATAGTCTCGCAGTGCCTGCTCATCGGAGACTTCTGCATTGAAGCCACCGGTTGTTTCGGTCACACAGGCTGTCAGCCCGAATATCAGGCAAAGGCAGACAAACACCCTGATGATCCGGGCTGCAACCGGGAACACCAAACGGGCATCTGTAACTGGCGTTTCTTCTGATAAGCGCAATATCATGCGGCGACCTTGTTGTTGGCTGTGCAATCCGGCTAAAACCGGGATTTTAGCCAAAGCGTGGCACTTATTGAATGGCTGGATCGGGCAAGCTTGATAACAGCTCCCATTCACAGGTTTTCCAGCGGAATTTCCCCTTCTCTGGTTCGTTTGGCCAGATGACGGGCACTGCGGCGCGTTCTGTCATCAACCTGGCCCACCAGCTGCCCGCAAGCAGCTCCGATCTCGTCACCCCTGGTAGTTCTTATCGTAACGGTATAACCGGCTTCCTGCAGCAGCTTTCTGAAAGTACTGATCGCTGAATTGCTGGACCTCTGGTACTCCGAGCCTGCAAAGGGGTTGAACGGGATCAGATTGATCTTGCACGGCAGTTCTTTCAGCAGTACGGCTAGTTCCCTTGCATGCTGGCGGTGGTCATTGACCCCGGCAATGAGGATATATTCTATGGTTACCACCCGGCTGTCCTGCCAGGAATCCAGATATCCCTTCACACTCTGCAGCACCTCACTGATCGGGAATTTCCGGTTCAGGGGCACTATCTGGCTGCGAAGCTCGTCATTTGGTGCATGCAGGGACAGTGCAAGTGAAACATCTGTATGTTCATGCAGCCGCTTTATGGCAGGCACAACACCAGAAGTACTGATAGTTACCCTTCTTTTGGAAAGCCCATAGCAATTGTCATCCATCATCAGACTGATGGCACTCATGACATTGTCAAAATTCATGAGTGGCTCACCCATTCCCATCATTACGACATTGGTGATCCGCCGCGGTGTAGTATTGCCGAATGTGCCAAGTTCGCGGTTCGCCAGCCATAACTGCCCGATAATTTCAGCTGAAGTAAGATCGCTGTTGAAGCCCTGCTTGCCCGTGGCACAGAAGCTGCAATCCAGACTGCAGCCAGCCTGCGAAGAAATACACAGGGTGCCTCTGCCGGCTTCAGGAATGTAGACCATTTCCACTCCACTGCCGCTTTCAACTTCCACTATCCACTTGTAGCAACCGTCACTCGCATTCCATGATTCCCGGATGACAGGTGGTCTTATTTCGGCAGTTTCCCTGATTTTCTCGCGCAGTGTCTTGCTGATATTGGACATCTGGTCAATATCGATGACTCCCTGCTGGTGGATCCATTTGAGCAACTGCACAGCCCGGAACGGTTTTTCACCGAATCCGGCCAGCCATGACTCAAGCTGGGCACGACTCATGCCAAGCAGGTTGGGACGCATCTTCAGAACAGATTCATTCGCCATATTGGACAACCAGGTGATCAATGGACCCTCTTGAGGCGAAAGACCGGCCTTGCAGGCCAGTAATGACAGCAGGCTGGTGAAAGACACACCAGCCTGGTGCTGTATTCCTCAGAATTTACGAGGACAGATTTCCTCATTCTTGAAGAAATAGGAGATTTCCCTTTCGGCTGATTTCGGTGAATCCGAGCCATGAACAGCATTGGCATCAATGGATTTGGCGAAATCTGCCCGTATGGTACCGGGAGCCGCCTGCGCAGGATTGGTCGCACCCATCAGCTCACGATTGCGTGCAATGGCATCTTCACCTTCCAGAACCTGTACGATAACAGGGCCGGAAGTCATGAATTCAACCAGATCCCTGAAGAAAGGACGTTCCTTGTGTTCGGCATAGAATCCGCCTGCACTTTCATCGTTCAGCTGCAACATTTTGGCAGCAACAATTTTCAGCCCACCAGCTTCAAAACGGCTGATGATCTGGCCTATGACGTTTTTGGCTATAGCGTCTGGTTTGATGATTGACAAGGTACGTTCTACTGCCATTGGTAACTCCAGCGGTATGGTTTGATTCGGGGGTCAAAAAATTGGTCGAGTATTGTAAGCCCCTTTGGAGGGCTTTTGTACCATTGTAGTGCGGAAAGTTTCACGAAAAGCAGGGAAACTGGCCCATGCAGGGTCCAAAACTCAATGGTTTTCAGAAACCATATTTATAGTATAGCGCGGAATTTCAACTACCAGATCTGCATCGTCCACCAGAGCCTGGCAGCTCAGCCTCGAATCCGGCTCCAGACCCCAGGCCTTGTCCAGCATGTCGTCCTCGAGTTCATCCGATGGTTCAAGTGAGTCAATTCCTTCCCTGACAATGACATGACAGGTAGTACAGGCACAGGATTTCTCACAGGCATGCTCGATATCAATTCCACTGCGCAGCGCTGCATCAAGAATGCTTTCACCCTTTTCTGCAACTACTACTACACCTTGAGGGCAGAATTTTTCATTAGGTAAAAATATGATCTGTGGCATGTTTCTTTTCCGTCGCCTTAATCGAGCTCATCAATGGCATGTCCTGCCAGCGCTTTCCTGATACCTGCATCCATACGCCTTGCAGCAAACTCCTGACTGACCTGATTGAGCTGATGTGTGAGTCTCTCGATCAGATCTCCGTCATTGCCCCCAGCCGCTTCTGCAAGCGTATTCATCGCCTCTTGCAATGCTGTCTTTTCAGCTTCATCAAGCAAGGTGTCAGCATCTGCTGCCAATGCCGCATTCAAAGCCTCGATATGCCGCTCGGCTTCAACCTGCTTTTCTCGCAATGTTCGTGTTTTTACGTCTGACTCCACTGCTGAGCGTGCTTCAACCAGCATTTTCTCGATATCACTGTCCAGCAGTCCGAATGATGGCTTGACCACGACGCTGCTATGGACACCAGTGACCATTTCCTCTGCCTTCACTTCCAGCAATCCATCTGCATCCACCTGGAAAGTAACCCTGATACGTGCTGCACCGGCAACCATGGCCGGAATGTTTTTCAGTTCAAAGCGGGCCAGTGAGCGGCAATCAGGAACCAGTTCTCTTTCCCCCTGCAATACATGCAGTGCCATCACTGTCTGTCCGTCCCTGAATGTAGTGAATTCCTGGGCCCTGGCAACGGGGATGGTGGTATTGCGGGGTATGATTTTTTCCATGAGCCCGCCCATGGTCTCGATACCGAGCGACAGGGGAATGACATCAAGCAGGAGGGTTTCCTCTCCGTACTTGTTGCCCACCAGCACATCAGCCTGGAGCGCTGCACCTATGGCAACGACCTCATCGGGATCCAGACTGCAAAGTGGTTCACGGCCGAAAAAATCACGGACACTCTCACGCACACCCCAGGTTCTGGTAGAACCTCCGACCAAAACCACATCTGTCAGCTCGTCACTGGTGATGTCGCCATCACGAAGGACCCTGCTGCACGACTTCAGCGTTTTCAGGATCATGGGCCTGATCAGTGAAAGCAGGGTTTCCCTGTCCAGCACACCCTGCCAATCCTGGTATTCAACTGTGGTTTCAGCTTGCTCCGTAAGCTTGTGCTTTGCAGCCTTGCTCCTGGCCAACAGCTCAGCCCAATCCCTGCCCTGTGGTGTTTGCAATTTGCCCTGCTGTAAAATCCACTGTGCAATTGCCCTGTCAAAATCATCACCTCCCAATGAGGTATCTCCACCTGTGGCAATTACTTCAAAAACACCACGTTGCAGCTTCATCAGAGAGACATCGAAAGTTCCTCCACCGAGGTCATAAATGATGATGGTGCCTTGTAGTTTCTTGTCCAGACCATAGGCGACAGCGGCAGCTGTTGGCTCACTGAGCAGCCTCAGCACATTCAAACCGGCGAGTCTGGCGGCATCCCGTGTTGCCTCACGCTGTGCCTCGTCGAAATAGGCTGGCACGGTAATGACAACCCCGTCCAGATCACCACCCAGGACCTGTGCACCATGCTTTGCAAGCACACCCAGAATTTCTGCTGACACCTGCACAGGAGAAACGTGTCCTGACGGTGTGACAATGCGCGGCATTCCGCTTGTAGTGCTGTCTTCGAGTTTGTATGACAACTGGTGGCTGACATCTTCCCTGCCCCGTCCCATCAGACGCTTGACTGAAGATACCGACATGGCTTCAGCATGGGGTGTGGCCCCCCCGACACTGAAACCGGTTTTATGATAATGCACTATTGATGGCAGCAACCTTGCACCATCAAGTTCCAGTACACGGGCTTTGCCGGCTTCGGCGGTTGCAACCAGGGAGTTGGTAGTGCCCAGATCTATACCCACAGCACGTTTGCGTCTGGCAGCCTGTCTTGTCCTGCCCTGTCCCGGTTCTGCAATTTTCAGCAATGCCATGATTTTCTGTCTGGAATCGTTTCAGTATTCGAGCAGTCTGTCTTCCAGCGCCCGGATTTCTTGAGTAAGTTTGTACAGGAATTGCAGCCTGTGAAAAAGCATCTTGGCTTTACTGTAGTCTCCTGAGCCCAGACTGTCGACACAGGCTTTCTGCTCCTGTGACAACGTGCTCCTCACTTCCGTGTCCAATGCTTGCAAGCCCGGCTCATTGTTTTCTACACCACATTTTTGCAGTGTTTCGCGCCACTCCATTTGCTGGAAAAGAAAATTCCCGTCCAGCTCTTCCTGTTTGAGAACCGCAGTATCAATACCATTGAGCTCAAGCAGATGCTGCAAACGGTTGAGTGGGGACTTGAGAGTAGTGAATGCATCGTTGATGAGACTTGTCTGTTGGACAGCCTGACGGCGCTTGTTATCGGATTCGGATACAAACCGGTCAGGGTGCCATAGTACCTGCAGTTTCCTGTAATTGCTTTCCAGCTGCGCTGAATCCAGATCAAAAACCTGAGGCAGGCCCAGCAGAGCAA
Organism: Gammaproteobacteria bacterium; assembly: GCA_030831125.1. Lineage (GTDB taxonomy): Bacteria > Pseudomonadota > Gammaproteobacteria > Pseudomonadales > Pseudohongiellaceae > CAILUG01. Next base: position 5,371 of record JAURLQ010000064.1, on the reverse strand, counting down.
AATAATCTGTGGGTTTGTTATTCACTGGAAAACCGGCTTCGGGAATGCGCTATCAGTACAGGTGTAGACATTCACACACTGAAACTTTCACCACAACCACATTCGCCCTTGACGTTGGGATTGTGGAACTGGAAGCCTTCGTTGACCCCTTCCTTGACGAAATCCATTTCGGTACCGTCAATATAGAGAAGGCTTTTGGGATCCACGACCAGCTTGACACCATGATCCTCAAAGACCTTGTCACCTTCATCGAGCTCATCGACAAATTCAAGCACGTAGGCCATCCCCGAGCATCCTGTCGTGGTCACGCCCACGCGTATACCCAGCCCCTTGCCTCTGGCTGAAAGCTGCGAACTTACATGCCTTGCGGCTTTTTCAGTCAATGTCAGTGCCATGTTACTGCTACTTCCTCAAAACATCCGGGCATGGAGACTACTGCCTGTTACGCAGCAGGTTTTTCACCACGTTTCTGTCTGACGTCTGCAATGGCTGCCTTGATTGCATCTTCTGCAAGCACAGAACAATGAATCTTCACCGGCGGCAAACCAAGTTCCTGGGCGATTTCGGTATTGCGTATATTGCCGGCATCTTCCAAAGAACGACCCTTGACCCATTCGGTAAGCAGTGAACTCGAAGCGATCGCTGAACCACAGCCATAGGTCTTGAACTTGGCGTCTTCGATAACGCCCTGGGCGTTCACCTTGATCTGCAGACGCATGACATCACCACATGCCGGTGCGCCCACCATACCGGTGCCGACATTGCTGTCGTTGTCATCAAGCTTGCCCACATTACGCGGGTTTTCATAATGATCCAGAACCTTGTCTGAATAAGCCATTTCATTTACCTCTTTTTGCTGGATTCACTGACGGCATCCTGATGGAAGCCTGATCAGTGGGCAGCCCATTGAACCTTGCTGAAATCAACACCGTCCTTGTACATATCCCACAACGGGGAAAGTTCTCGCAGTTTCCCTACTGCATCCCTGATCTTGCCAATTGCGTAATCAATATCCTGTTCTGTGGTAAACCTGCCGATGGAAAAGCGCAGTGAACTATGGGCAAGCTCATCATTCATCCCCAGTGCACGCAATACATAGGATGGTTCCAGACTTGCTGAAGTACAGGCAGAACCTGAAGAAACAGCCAGATCCTTGAGCGCCATGATCAATGATTCACCCTCGACAAAATTGAAGCTCACATTGAGATTGCCGGCAACCCGATGCTCGATGTCACCATTTACATAGACTTCTTCCATGTCCTGCAAACCATTGAGCAAACGCTCGCGCAATGCCATGATGCGTTTGTTTTCCTCATGCATCTCGGCCTTTGCAATACGGAATGCCTCTCCCATGCCTGCTATCTGGTGCGTGGGCAGTGTACCGGAACGAAAACCACGCTCATGTCCACCACCATGCATCTGGGCTTCAAGCCTTACTCGCGGCTTGCGACGCACGTAAAGAGCTCCAATACCTTTCGGGCCATAGATCTTGTGCGCTGAAAATGACATCAGGTCAACATTCATGTCTTCCACATCAATGTCAGTCTTGCCTGCACTCTGGGCAGCATCAACATGGAAAAGTACCTTGCGCGCGCGGGTAACGGCACCAATACCCTTGATGTCATTGATTACACCAATCTCATTGTTCACATGCATGATGGAAACGAGGATGGTGTCATCCCGGATTGCTGCTGCAACCGCTTCAGGCTGCGTAAGTCCATTACTGTCGGGGTCGAGATAGGTAACTTCAAAACCCTCGCGTTCAAGCTGGCGACAGGAGTCAAGCACGGCCTTGTGTTCGATTTTTGAGGTGATGATGTGCTTGCCACGGCTCTGGTAAAAATGTGCCGCACCCTTTAGGGCAAGATTGTTGGATTCAGTCGCACCTGAGGTCCACACAATTTCACGTGGATCACAATTTACTAAGTCGGCAACATGCTGTCGGGCCTGTTCAACAGCTTCTTCAGCTTTCCAGCCAAACAGGTGCGAACGAGACGCAGGATTGCCGAAATTGCCTTCCATCGAAAGGCATTCTGTCATGACCTTTACTACCCTGGGGTCTACAGGAGTAGTTGCGGCGTAATCAAAATAGATGGGTAATGTCATGCTAACTCCGGGTATTGCAGCTCAGCCCTGTACGGATGACACTGCGGGGCTTTCCTGATTTTCCTCTCTTTCCTTCAGGCTTTCCTGCAGATTTTCCTTGAGTCTGCTATTCATTCTTTCGTTGAGCGGCCCGGATTTGAGCCCCTCGATATTCAAACGGTCAATACGGGAATTCTGGTTGCGGGCTATAAGCCCGATCTCCCGTTTGTTCACCAGATCGGCAAGACTGATACCACTGAGAAACGCGTGTATCTGGTCACTGAGATCCTGCCACAGGTGATGGGTCAGGCAGATTTCGCCCAACTGGCAATCTCCCTTGCCCTGACATTTGGTGGTATCCAGTGATTCGTTCACGGAATCAATGATCTCGGCCACATGAATTTCACTGCTCTTGCGGCCAAGCAGATAACCACCGCCGGGTCCTCTCACACTGCTGACCAGCTCTCGACGACGCAATTTGGCAAACAGCTGCTCCAGATAGGACAGGGAAATATCCTGTCTTCTGGATATGTCACTCAGATTTACGGGTCCGTCAGTGGAGTTGATACTAAGATCCAGCATCGCGGTTACCGCGTATCGGCCTTTCGTTGTCAGTCTCATCTCTGGAATATTCCGTCTCGAAATTCGAAGGCCATACTACTAAAACCAAGTATTTTAGTCAAGTATATTTCCGACAAAAACACTTGGTTATTCGAAAATTATTTTCCTTTCTTTTCAATATCCTGGATCTTTTGAGTGACTGCTGACAGTATCCCTCTCAGGATATTGAGCTCCATCTTGTCGGGCTGGATACGTTGATAAAGCCGCCTGAGCCTGCGCATCAACTGCCGCGGGTTTTCCGGATCCAGAAATTCAATTTCAATCAACACTTCTTTCATATGGGCAAGAAATAATTCCAGCTCCTTTGCCGTGGCAGCCTCCTGATCCCAGTCACCCCCCCCAATGGAAAGGCCCTTGTCTGCTGCAGCCAGCCAGGCTTTGCGAAGTTCATAACTCAATACCATGACTGCAGCTGCCAGATTCAGAGAGGGATATTCGGGATTGATGGGAATGTGTACATGGTAATGACACAGATGCAGCTCCCGGTTACTAAGGCCACTGATCTCGCGGCCAAAAACCAGCGCCACTTCCTGCACCGGCATGCTGGCAACAATTTTTTCACCACAGGACTGTGGATCCAGTAATTGCACAGGCATTTGACGCAACCTTGCGCTGGTGCCGATCACTAGATGGCAGTCGGCAATGGCCTCTTCCATGGTCTGTACAACCCTGACGCCATCAAGAACATCAAGCGCCGATGCTGCCATGCTCAAGGCCTCCCTTGCCGGCCATACTTTCGGCTTTACCAGCACCAGGTGGTTCAAACCCATGTTCTTCATGGCACGGGCCGCCGCCCCGATATTCCCGGGATGGGAGGTTTCCACCAGTACTATGCGTACCTTGTCGAAGCTCAAAATTTCTCCTTTGTGCTGACCAAAATTGAAAGTCAGCAGCTCACCAGTCCGAAAAGATCACTGAACATGATTGCGAGTTTCTGCAGCTGGATCTTAGACCGTCTGCGGCATGAGTGGAGCCGCGCGCATTGCAAGCATAGCTTGCAGCAAGGCGTAACGACACTCGCAATGCGAGTGGCTGGACCCGCTTGCGGGCCGCAGCCGAGCCCCCAGGGGCGTAGACGAACGCATGCAAAGCAAAGCTTTACGTGAAGTCGAGCCACATTCGGCTTTGCCGGATGGCTGGACCGGGTTTACGGCGTGTCGAAGTAACAGCTGCAGGAACTCGCTTTTACAAATATCGTCTTTCAGAAATCGATTAATCATCCAGAAAAGCGCGAATGGTAAACATCCCTGTCGCCATTTGCTATCATGCGCGGCTTTGTGGCCAGCAGCAGCTGGCCATCCCTGCCAGCTCCGAGGTTCTACAGTGCATCCCATCATCAACATTGCATTGCGTGCTGCACGCGAAGCCGGCAATCTCATGGTCCAGGCCCATGCCCGCCCCGACCGCATGCGCATCACAGAAAAAGGTCCCAATGATTTTGTGACCGATGTGGATCGTGCCGTTGAAAGCTGTCTGATTGATGCCTTGCGCAAGTCCTATCCTCAACACAGCTTCCTCAGCGAAGAAGCAGGTCTGCAGGAAGGAGAAGACAAGCTGACCCAATGGATTATCGATCCCATAGATGGCACCCGCAATTTCATCATGGGAATCCCCCACTTCTGTATCTCCATGGCGCTGGTGCAAAACGGCAAGCTGTTGCATGGACTTGTCATTGATCCCATCCGCAATGAGGAATTCACTGCCAGCAAAGGCAGTGGTGCCCAGCTCAATGGCAATCGCATGCGCATTGGCAGCCGGACCAAACTTGAAGGTGGAGTGATCGGGCTCAGTTGTGCAGGCCTGCGCGAATACGACAGCATGATGTCACTGCAGGCACAACTGAAGGATGTTGCCGGTGGGTTACGCTTTTCAGGATCAACCGCACTGGACATGGCCTATGTGGCGGCAGGCAGAGTGGATGCCGGCTGGACCAGTGGGGTAAGTCCCTGGGACAGTGCAGCAGGCATGCTGCTCATCCAGGAAGCCGGTGGCTTTGTCAGCGACCTGCATGGAAATCCGGATTGTCTGAACAGCAAGACCCTGGTTTACGGCAATCCGAAATGCTTCAAGACTTTGTTGAAGCTCGCTTCAGTGAAATAAATCCCTCACGTTGAATTTTCCGGCATAGGCAGGAACACCTGGATAAAATCAGGCGGCACCCTGCTCTGGCCTGATGGACATGCGTGTGCAGGTATCCTGACAAGCCTTTCAGGGTTTCGCTATGAAAGCTTCATCATCATCTTGATGGCGATGACTGTACAGCACCGCCAGTTCAGCCAGGTCGTATTTGTCGAGTTCCCTGATTTCCATGCTTGCATTCTTCTGTTGTGATTTACCAGTTAAATCCAGGCGCCCACCTTGATCTTGTCTATCATACCGAAGCAGGATGAGTCAGGCGAAGAGCGGGAAAGTGTGAGCTGAGCTCACCCTGGCAGGCCTGGAGCCACTTAAGATGATGAGGGTGCCTGATGGTATAACCTTATCGCGAAAACAGGCCAGGTCGCTGAATCATGCACCCGATAATTTGGGCAAGAAAACTGAAGACTTAATAACCAGCCTCAGGGAATCGCATCCAGCTCCTCGTCCCTTTTAGGGGGCATGAGATCTTCTTTACTTATGTGCATGAACATGAGGATAGAGGCAGCCACATAGATCGACGAAGTGG
>JAURLQ010000063.1:0-10000 GCA_030831125.1 Gammaproteobacteria bacterium | reverse complement strand
AAAGAGCATGACCGCAGAAACAAAAAAAAGCACTCGAAGCGCTGTTCTTTCGGATTTACCCAGGGGTACTTCAAGAGGTACTGCTTTGGGTTCTGCTATCGGTACCTTATCGGTACCTCGGTCGCCTGCAAACCCTCGTCTGCAGGGAGCGCGCATTATACTCACCTCTTTAACCAATTCAACATTATTCGTGAAATTTTTATGAAGGCTGTGGTGGCCGGAAATTCAGGTAACCGGACGGGAATTTGGGCAGTGGTGTGCTGGTATACAGTATCGGGCGCACTGATGTGCGCCCTTACGGTCACGGATTGGATAAGGCTGAATATTCAGGACAGGCGGTAGAGGTGGAAGAGTTTCTTGCCACGTTTGATCAGGAAGTATTTTCCGAATCGCGCATCTGCCTGTGTGAACTGCACCGTGCTGTCAGCAACCCTGTTGCCGTTTACGCTGACTGCACCATTCCCTACAAATTCGCGGGCCATTCTGTTTGAAGGCGCCAAACCACTTGCAGTGAGCAACTCCACTATATTGTTGCTGTCGGTGTTCAACACGGAACCTGGCAGTCCATCCATGGCAAGCTGCTCAAAGTCATTTTCTGTAAGCGCTGCCAATTCTCCGCTGAACAACGCTTCCGAAATGCGCTCGGCAGCTTGCAGCCCTTCATCACCATGCACAAGTCTGGTCACTTCTCGTGCCAGCACACCCTGTGCCTGCGGCTTCCCTGTTTGCGCCTTGTCTGCTTCTTCAATAGCCGCAATTTCTTCCGGAGGCAGAAAGGTAAAGTAATGCAGAAATTTGTATACGTCGGCGTCTGCTGTATTGATCCAGAACTGGTAAAAGGCATAACAGGAGGTACGCGCGGGGTCGAGCCAGATAGTGCCTTCTTCCGTTTTCCCGAACTTGCCGCCATCGGCTTTGGTTACCAGTGGCAGCGTAAGGCCGAACACCTGGTTCTGGTTGAGTCGTCGTGACAGGTCTATACCAGCGGTGATATTGCCCCACTGGTCACTGCCACCAATCTGCAGGCTACAGTTGTGCTCCTTGTTGAGTACCGCAAAATCAAGAGCCTGCAGAATCATGTAGGTGAATTCAGTGAAGGATATTCCTTCCCCTTCACGCTCAATGCGCTGTTTGACACTTTCTTTCTGGATCATGGCATTGACAGAAAAGTGTTTGCCGATATCCCGGAGAAATGACAACACATCCATGCTGCCTATCCAGTCAAGATTATTGGCAACCAGGGCAGAATTTTCGCCACAGTCGAAATCGATGAATCTGGATAGCTGGACCTTGATCTTGTCGGTCCACTGGCGGGTAACTTCTGTGGAGTTGAGCTTGCGCTCTTTTGATTTGAAACTGGGATCGCCAATCATGCCAGTGGCACCACCTGCCAAGGCGATTGGCCTGTGTCCTGCCATCTGTATGCGCTTGAGCGCCAGTAGTGGTACCAAAGATCCTATATGGAGGCTGTCGGCAGTCGGGTCGAAGCCGCAATAAACGGTCCTGCAACCACTTTCCAGATGAGCTGCCAATTCAGCATCTGCTGATGCCTGCATCAGAAGCCCGCGTTTTCTGAAATCTGTCAGGAAATTGCGGTCGTTTATGGCCATTGGGTGGTTTTCTCACGCGTGTTTCAAAAAGAGCCGCGCACTTTACAAGATCAGGGAAACTTTACAAGCCTGCTGCTGTCCAACTCCGGTCGCCTGCAGTGCAGACACAGCCCCCAATGGCTTGCCGAAACTACAGACTTTATTGTTATAATCCAAAGCATTATGCGCATTATTTTAAGTAGAAAGCCAAGGGTTTCGTGAAAGTTATTGAAAAAGCAAACCGAATTCTGGATCCTTTCCTTCCCAGACAGCACCAGCTGACTCTGGGCTTTTTGCTCTGTAATCTGGCTGTTCTGGGCATTTATGCCGGCCTTACCGATGAAGCCGCCTCTGATGTCTACACCCCCGATCCTGTTGTGGATACCCCCGGGACACCTGATGAAGTCCCCGGCTTTTCTGCTCTGCCTGAAACCGAATTTGCGGTCACAGAGTTATTCGATGACCAGCAAACAGACGATGATTTCCATGCCCGGGCATCAGGCATCGATTTGCAACAGATTACGGTGAAATCAGGTGACAATCTTTCGCTCATTTTCGATCGTGCAGGCTTTGGTCCCGCTGAAGTGTATGCGCTGACCAGCAGCGCCACCGACACTGATGTGCTCACACGGCTTTATCCGGGTTATGAACTGCTTTTTGAGTCGGACAGCAACAACTCACTGCTTTCAGTACAAGTTGTAGAGTCGGCACTGGTAAGCCACTTGTTCACCAGGAGTCCCGACCAGAAATACCAATATGAGAGAGTTACCCGCACCCCTGAAACCAGGCAGGTCATCAGGGATGCGACCATCACCGATTCGCTCTTTCTTGCTGCCCAGAGAAGTGAAATACCCGCCGGCATTACCATGGAAGCGGCAGGAATTTTTGGCGGTGTAATCGATTTCATACTGGATGTACGCAGTGGCGACACTTTCCGCATTCTTTATGAAGAAAAATATCTGGACGGAGAATTCATCGACAATGGCCGTATACTGGCTGCACAGTTTACCAATCAGGGTGTTACCCATACGGCACTGCGTTATACGAATGCAAGGGGAGAAAGCAACTTCTACAACCCCGAAGGTGAGAGTATGCGCAAGGCTTTCCTGCTCAACCCCGTGGACTTTACCCGCATCAGCTCCGGTTTCAGTCTGTCGCGCAAACACCCGATTCTCAATACTATCCGCGCCCACAAAGGTACAGATTATGCCGCTCCCAGAGGTACGCCAGTGGTTGCCACAGCAGATGGCCGCGTTACCACAGCAGGCAGAAACGGCTCCTTCGGCAATCTGGTTGTGATCAAGCACAACGACAGGTTTGAAACCAAGTATGCTCACCTGAACAGCTATGCCAGGGGAATCCAGAATGGTGCCCGGGTCAGACAGGGTCAGGTAATCGGCTATGTTGGATCAACCGGCAGCGCCACTGGCCCCCACCTGCATTATGAGTTCCTGATGGATGGAGTACACCGCAATTCGCGCACCATTCATCAGTCCTTGCCAAAAGCCGAGTCAGTAGCTGCAACAGAACTGGCCACTTTCCACGATCAGATCAGCCCCTTGCTGGCCCAGATTGATACACATACACCAACCAACCAGATTGCATTCGTTGGCCCACCTGCGGCGCAGGAATGACAAGTCACCTCTACATCGGGCTGATTTCCGGCACCAGCATGGATGGGGTGGATTGTGTGCTTGCAGAAATCGGGGAATCCGTAAAAGTCATTGGCCAGCTAACCAGGCCCATTCCCCGGGAGATTGAATCTGCCCTGCTGAAACTTTGCGACAACAAGGATCTGAACCTGCAGCTCATTGGCGAGACGGATATTGCGCTGGCTCAGTTGTTTGCCGAAGCAGTGGAGGAAATTCTGGACAGGCATGCCCTTTCCCCGCAAGACATCAAAGCTATTGGCTCCCATGGCCAGACGATCTGGCATGAACCTCCAAGAAAAAATGGTGCCCGTGGATTTACCATGCAGCTCTGTGATGCCAACACACTTGCTGCCCTTACCTCGATTACGACAGTAGCCGATTTCAGGGGAATGGACATGGCTGCCGGTGGTCAGGGCGCCCCCCTTGTCCCCGCATTCCACAGACAAATGTTCCAGAAGCCCGGTGAAAACCTTGCTGTACTGAATCTTGGCGGCATTGCCAATATCACGCTTATACCTGCCAATCGCAGCAAGCCCAGCGGTTTTGATACCGGACCGGCCAACGTACTGATGGATGTATGGACCAGAAAGCATCTTGGGAAGGCATTCGACAGCGCTGGCAGCTGGGCCGCTTCCGGCAAGCTGAACGATGCCCTGCTGGCTGCCATGCTTGATGAACCGTACTTTGCATTGCCTCCGCCCAAAAGTACCGGCAGGGAATTGTTCAACGCACAATGGCTTGAAGAAAAAACCAGACAGGTTGCTCCAGCTGTGTCGGCCGCTGATGTACAACGTACGCTTGCCGAACTCACTGCGATAACTGTCAGTTCAGCCATCAGGGCAACTTTCAGCTCAGGGAAACTGGTAGTTTGCGGAGGTGGTGCCGGCAATACCTTTCTTGTGCAGCGAGTGGGCGAATTGCTGGAAAACTTTGCACTTTGTACAAGCAGTGATTTTGGTATTCACCCTGATTTTGTTGAAGCCGCTGCATTTGCATGGTTTGCCAGCATGCGACTTGCAGAAAAGCCTGTGGATTTTCCGCCTTTTACCGGCGCTGGCCACAGGGTGATTTCAGGGGCTGTTTATTGCGGACAAAAAGCCTGAACTCGCCGGATTCATCCAGGCAACGCAGGTAAGCTCAGATAGAAAAGGACATACCACAACCACAGGTGGTTGTAGCAAGCGGATTGTTTACAACAAACCGGGAACCCTGCAGACCTTCCTCGTAATCGATGACAGAACCGGCCAGATACTGGTAACTCAACGAGTCGACCAACAGTTTCGCTCCTGACTTCTCTATTCTGGCATCGTCATCATTGGCAGTTTCGTCAAATGAAAAGCCGTACTGAAAACCGGAACAACCGCCGCCGGTAACATACACGCGCAAGCCAAGGGCATCGTTGCCCTCCTCGGAAACCAGTGACACTATTTTCCGTGCGGCATTGTCGCTCAGCGTAATAACCTGTGGATCGTGTACTGTAACTACTGACATATATGTTGTTTAGAACCCTTTGCTTTGTATATGTGGTCTGCAAGCACTTTTGCAAGCAGAGTCAGACTGCAATCATGTCAGCCATTGTAGTCATCCGATCCTGTTTCAGGTACTGATGACAGTTCACGTTGCCGCTTTTCCGCATTTTCAAGCTGGTGCGGGATGATATCGGCAGAAGACTTGTGGCACAGCGAGCCATTGACCTCGGAACCCATGACCATTTCAATCAGATGGTAATACACATTCCCGGTAACTCTAGCTTTAGCCGCAAGTTCTACATGGTTACTGGAATAGATATCGCCCTCTACAAGGCCGTTTACGACAATTCTTGGCGCCTGGATCTGTCCTTTGACCAGACCGGATTCACGCACTCTTACTTCCGCAGATGAATCATCATCAGAATATATATTGCCGAAAACACGCCCTTCTATTTCCAGCGCGCCACTGAAATGTATGTCTCCGGTAATTTCTGCCGCCTTGGAAATCAGGGTTGTAATGTTGGAAATTGCCGACTGTTTTTTCACGCTGAATACACTCATTGGTTTAGATGGACCTCAAGGGCTTTAACTTCTTACAAGCCAGCCAAATGTTTTCTGGACTGTCTTGGCCTCCGGCTCGTTACCAACTGCCAGCAGCTGGATTTTTTCCGGCAGAAAATTTTCCGGTAGCACCAGTGTTCCTTCAATGTTCTGGAAATACCTGAACTGCAGCCTGATATCGAGCTCCTGTTCAGAGTCTGAAACGCTGCGCAATGGAATGGAAACCTCCTGGTCTCCCTGTTTGCCTAGGATATTTACATTGAGATGTCCCGAAACAAGATTGTCATTGCTGCCCAGCTGACGCAGTTCAAATTTGTAGCGGTATACATCTTTCTGTTCGGTGGCAAAAAGATCTACCTGACCTATAACCAGTCCCGTTTCGGTATTTTCCGGGGAGGTAATCTGCTTGTAGAAAAACACGTCTTCTTCAAGCTGGGAAATCTTGTCACGCAAGCCGAGGATGGTCTGCTGCACATCGTCCAGTGCCTGTTTGTCGAGCAGGCTGGACTGCTGCAAATTCAGGAATTGATCTCTCAGGTTCTGGTTTTCTGCATTGATAATTGCCATTTGTTCACTGAGTATGTCTCTTTCAGCCCTGGCATCACCATTTTCATTGAGTCCCAGGTCCCTGCCGACCCAGAATGCCGCCAGCCCTGTAATCAACAGGCAGCAAAGTACCAGGCCCCTGAGCGCAAACTGCCGCCCCGGGCGATAGGGAACCACTATCATTTTTTCCTGTTTGCAACCCTTTACAGCAGCCATGGCCAGATCCGGTTTGTCTGAAGAATGCCACTATTGTGCGACAAAGTTCATCATTATATCCAATATCCACAATAAACGTGCCTGAATCCACACAAGGTGCAGTGCTTCGGTTTGAAACCTTCTGAATCGCTTGTCCAGGCCGCTACCCGACACCCTCTGAATTCCAGCCCGCACACTAGCGGCAAGCTTTGGCTTTCGGTTCAGCGTTGTTAACTATAGAATTCCATTCCTTGTTCCCTGCAGGCGCTTTTCATGCTCTGGGTGAAGTCCTTTCACATTATTTCGGTTGTCTGCTGGTTTGCAGCCATCTTCTACCTGCCCAGACTCTTTGTCTATCACGCCATGTCTGAAGACCAGATCAGCCGGGACCGATTCAAGATAATGGAGCGCAAACTCTACAGGGGCATCATGACTCCCTCTGCAGTGCTGACAATTATTTTCGGCGGGTGGATGATCAGCTACAACCCCCAGTATTATTTTGCCTCAGGCTGGTTTCACACCAAAATGACGCTGGTTGTACTCTTGCTGATTTACCATGGATTCTGCCGTAAATTGATGATTGATTTCAGGGAAGAGCGCAATACCCGTTCTCATGTCTACTTCAGGTTTTTCAATGAAATCCCTGTTGTCCTGCTGATCGCAATAGTGATATTGGCAGTAGTGAAGCCTTTCTGATTACCTGTTTTGTGGAATCCTATGCAAACAAACATTTCAAACAAGCTCTTTGATCATGCCCGCGAATGCATCCCCGGCGGTGTCAATTCTCCTGTACGCGCCTTCAAGGGCGTTGGTGGCACACCGCTTTTCATCAAGTCCGGTCAGGGGCCCTATATTATTGATGAAGACGGCAATCGCTATATTGATTACATAGGTGCATGGGGGCCACATATTCTTGGCCATCAGCATCCCGCAATAATCAGTGCCCTGCACGCTCAACTCGATCAGGGTGTGGCTTTTGGTGCACCGACTTCACTTGAAGTGGAACTGGCCGAGCTCATCTGCTCCCTGGTGCCTTCAGTTGAAATGGTACGACTGGTCAACTCGGGAACAGAAGCCACCATGAGTGCACTGCGGCTTGCGCGCGGATATACCGGCCGGGACAATATCCTGAAGTTCGAAGGCTGTTATCACGGACATGTTGATGCGCTTCTGGTAAAGGCTGGTTCAGGCGCCCTGACACTGGGCACACCTGATTCCGCAGGAGTCCCTGCAGCTACTACCTCACAGACCCATGTGCTGCCCTACAACGACAGTGCTGCAGTAGAAGCCCTGTTTGCAAGTCATGGTGATGAAATTGCCTGCATAATCGTGGAGCCAGTAGCTGGCAACATGAACTGTGTTCCGCCAGTACCCGGTTTTTTGCAGACCTTGCGTGAAGTATGCGACAAATATGGTGCTCTGCTGATATTCGACGAAGTGATGACAGGTTTCCGTGTAGCACTGGGTGGTGCGCAGGCCTTGTACGGCATTAATCCCGACCTTACCACCATGGGCAAGGTGATCGGCGGCGGCCTGCCGGTAGGTGCTTTTGGCGGCAGGCGCGACATCATGGAGAAACTGGCACCTTCCGGACCTGTTTATCAGGCAGGTACATTGTCAGGAAATCCGCTTGCCGTTACAGCAGGTCTGGTTGCACTGCGCGAAATCAGCAAACCAGGCTTTCACGAAAAGCTCACTGACACCACAGCAAAACTGTTGTCAGGGCTAAAATCGCTGGCAAATGACGCTGGACTCCCTTTCTGCACAACACAGGTGGGGGGAATGTTCGGCTGCTATTTCAATGAGGCCGAAAATATCACTACATTCGAACAAGTAATGAACAGTGATGCCGAGAGATTCAAGCAATATTTCCATTACATGCTGCAGCAGGGGGTGTATCTCGCCCCATCAGCTTTCGAGGCAGGATTTGTTTCTGCAGCCCACACTGACAGGGAAATTGACCTGACCCTTGCTGCAGCAAAAGTTGCTTTCAGTAATCTGAAGTAGCAGTTTCCGGCAATTTCCAGCACGAATATACAAGGAGCAAAAATGAAGCAATATGACGTCTATGCCCTGGGTAATGCACTGGTGGACAAGGAATTTGAAGTAAGCGACGACTTTCTCGCACACGAACAGATCCAGAAAGGCATCATGACGCTGGTGGATGCAGAGTCGCAGAATGTGCTTCTTGGACGACTGACAGCAAAGTTCGGTCTGAAGAAGCGGGCAGGAGGTGGATCTGCTGCCAACACACTGTATGCAGTTTCCCAATTTGGCGGCCACACCTTCTACAGTTGCAGGGTTGCCAATGACGAATTCGGCGATTTCTATGTCAATGAACTTGGTCATCACAATATAGACACCAACCTAGGTGAGCAAAGAGCGGATGGTGTTACAGGCAAGTGCCTGATCATGGTAAGCCCGGATGCAGAACGCACGATGCTGACCTGTCTGGGAATTTCAGAAAAGATAGACTCATCAGACATCAATGTCGAAGCACTGAAGAATTCAAAGTTTCTCTATCTGGAAGGTTATCTGGTTTCTTCTGAATCCGGTCGGGCTGCCTGTATCGAGGCCAGAAGAATTGCTGAAGCTGCAGGTGTAATGACCACCATGACCCTGTCGGATGCAGCCATGGTACAGTTCTTCCGCGGTGGGCTTGAGGAAATGATCGGTAACGGCGTAGGCATGATGTTTGCCAACAAGACCGAAGCTCTCAACTGGACAGGCAAAGACTCAATTGAGGATGCACTGACAGAGCTGCACAAGATTGCCAAAGTGCTGGTGGTGACACTTGGTGCCAAAGGGGCAATTGTTTCTGACCAGGGCAAGGTTACCCATATTGATCCTGTCACTGTAAAGGCCGTTGATACCAATGGTGCTGGCGATATGTTTGCCGGTGCATTTCTTTATGGCATCTCTTCTGGCATGTCGTATGCCCAGGCTGGGGATCTTGCCAGTCATGCGGCAGCACGAGTGGTGAGCCAGTTCGGTCCGCGACTGGCGCCGGATGAACACCGGCCAATTCTGGATGCAGTGGTACCGCGCACACCGTCCTGATTTCGATGGGCGCACTTCAGCGCGCCCCTACAAAACCATCAGTTTCAACAACTGCCCAAACCCATGTAGGGGTCGGCTACAGTCGACCCGGGCTTTTTTCAATATCCAGTTACATCTGATCCAGTTCTATGGGCGCGCATGCACGCCCCTACAACGCACAGTGATGCTGATTTGATGGGCGCACTCACGCACGCCCCTACGCCCAAAGATTGAACACACCAGAATATTCCATTCATCTTGATCTGTGTACGTAGGGGCGCCCTTGGGCGCCCGTATCCATTCCCATAAAAAAGCCCGGCATTGCCGGGCTTTTACATTCCATTGACGGAATCAGACTGACGCTTTTTCTTCTTCAGTCACTTCCTTCATGCTCAGGCTGATCTTGCCACGATCATCAACCTTCAGCACCTTGACTACAATTTCCTGTCCTTCCTTGAGATGGTCGGTAACTTTTTCGACACGCTCCTGCGTGATCTGCGAAATATGTACCAGTCCATCCTTGCCGGGGAGTATGGTGACAAATGCACCAAAGTCGACAATCTTGGAAACCTTGCCACGGTAGATTTCACCTACTTCAGCTTCAGCAGTAATAGCCTGCACCATGGCAAGGGCTGCATCACGTGAGTCGGCATCTTCACCGTAGATCCTGACATTGCCATCGTCGTCAATATCCACAGAAGCACCGGTTTCTTCGGTGATACCACGAATGGTTATACCGCCTTTACCGATAACATCACGAATCTTGTCAACGTGAATCTTGATGACTGCCATGCTGGGTGCATTCGGAGAAATCTCTGATCGCGGCATGGCAATGACCTTGTTCATTTCATTGAGGATATGGATTCTGGCGCGATACGCGCTTTCCAGTGCAGTTTCCATGATCTCTTCTGTAATGCCCTGGATCTTGATATCCATTTGCAGCGCAGTA
>JAURLQ010000062.1 GCA_030831125.1 Gammaproteobacteria bacterium | reverse complement strand
TGTGCCATCATCCTCGTTCCAGTTTTTCATGAACAGGCCTTCAACATCATATCCCTGTTCAACCAGAAGCATGGCAGCTACAGAAGAATCAACGCCGCCGGACATGCCAACCATTACTTTTCCGGGTGAATTCTTCATGGGTCGTTGTGCCAGATAAGCGACAGTGGGTAGCGCTGTCCTTCCAGATAATCCCGCAGGCACTGTTGCACGATGGGGCTGCGCGCCCTGAAGGCGGGATCAAGAATAGTACCGGCGCTGAGCCATTTTGCAGAGATTATCCCGTCATCAAGTATGCGGCCGGGTTCTTCTTTCAGGGTTTTGGCGGCAAAACAGAATCGCACATAGGTGATTCCGTTGGGAGCAGGATAATGGTAGATGCCAATCAGGGCGAATGGTTCTACCAGCCAGGCAGTCTCTTCCAGCGTTTCGCGGATTGCTCCCGCAAAGATGCTTTCGTCCTTTTCCAGATGACCTGCAGGCTGGTTGAACACAGTCCTGCCAGTGTCATTTTCCTCTACCATCAGGAAAAGGCCGTCCTGTTCTACGACGGTGGCTACGGTTGTATGTGCTTGCCAGACCATGGAAGTACCCGGATTCAACATGGGGAAAGGTCGGCGATGCTACCGGAAATCGTTCGCTTCATAAATGCCGGATATACAGGGATAATGCCGCATTGATTCAAACAGTGGATATTCTAAGGCATGAGCAAGCTTACACACCTGGACGAACAGGGCAGGGCCCATATGGTGGATGTGGGTGACAAGCCCCTCACTGAACGCGAGGCAACAGCCTCTGCGCAGGTTCGCATGCTGCCTGCCACACTGGCAATGATTGCAGAAGGCACACACAAAAAAGGGGATGTATTTGCCGTTGCCCGTATAGCCGGTATTCAGGCTGCCAAAAAATGTCCGGATCTCATCCCTCTATGTCATCCCTTGATGCTCAGCAAGATCAGTGTGGTGCTGGAAGCAGATACGGAAAATTCATGCGTGAATATTTTGGCCACCTGCAAACTTACGGGTCAGACTGGTGTGGAAATGGAAGCACTCACCGCAGCCAGTGTTGCTGCACTTACCATTTACGATATGTGCAAGGCTGTGGATCGAGGCATGGTAATCACTGATGTGAAACTGCTGGAAAAAGCCGGAGGACGATCCGGACACTGGCAGCGGGGAGATGCCGTATGATCCGCGTGCAACTGTTTGCAAGTGTGCGGGAAGCGCTTGGTACATCTACCACAGAGTTGTTCCCTGCGGGGATAGTTGAGGTGAATGATGTGCTGCAAAAACTGGTGGCAGAACATGGTGAACTGTGGGAACAGATCTTGCTGCAGGAAAATGTGCTCATGGCTGTAAATCAGGAAATTGCCAACAGACATACTGCTGTGAAAGATGGTGACGAAGTTGCCTTTTTTCCACCGGTAACAGGTGGCTGACAAATCATGCAGATTGATATCCGTATACAGGAACAGGATTTCTCGCTCCAGGCAGAAACTGATCTGTTGCGATCGGTAGCCAGTGATACCGGTGCTCTGGTTACATTTACCGGACTGGTTCGTGATTTCAGTGAGGGCAGGCAGGTGCATGGCCTTTACCTGGAACATTATCCCGGCATGACCTATCGCAGCCTGGAAGCCATTGCGGCAGAAGCGGCAGGTCGCTGGCCTGTGCATGCAGTTACCATTATTCACAGAACAGGCCGGCTGGATGCTGGTCAGCAGATTGTGTTTGTGGGTGTCAGCAGTACACACAGGGAGGCAGCTTTTTCAGCTTGCCAGTTTCTGATGGACTATCTCAAGACCCGCGCGCCTTTCTGGAAAAAAAGCTATTCCCCGGATGGCGAATACTGGGTTGAAGCGAAGGAATCTGATGTGCAGGCAAGTGATCGATGGCAGGATTCCTGATCAGCGTAACCTTGATTGTTATCGACGCCTGCGGGGCTTCTGGCTGTAACGCATGCTCCTTGCGGGCAAGGTCGGCAAGGTTTCAGTCCTGAATTGCCCGGGAAGCAGTCCGTCCAGCGTCCATTCACCAATAGCCATCCTGATCAGGCGCAGGGTAGGAAAGCCCACGGCCGCCGTCATTCTTCTGACCTGACGATTGCGGCCCTCCACAATGGAGATGGACAACCAGGAATCAGGTACAGTCTTGCGCGCGCGCACCGGTGGATTACGTTCCCAGACATTTGGTGGTGCAATGGCAGTGGCCTTTGCCGGCAGCGTGGGACCATCGTTGAGCATTACACCTGATGACAGCGCGTTCAGGGCTTCTTCACTGATCAGCCCCTCCACCTGAACGAGATAGGTTTTGGGCAATTTGTGTACGGGGTTGCTGATCCGTTGCTGCCAATTACCGTCATCGGTCAGAAGCAGCAGGCCTTCTGAATCGCGATCCAGTCTGCCTGCAGGATAAACGCCCGGTTCAGTAATGAAATCCTTCAGTGTGGTACGACCTTCACTATCGGTAAACTGGCACAGTACATTGTAGGGTTTGTTGAACAGGAGGAGGCGGGACATGGACTGTAATGACAATGGCAACAGCGGTCATGAAAGCATGAAAAAATATGCAGCGACAGTGCCGATCCAGAACTCGTCACTGATATTGGAAGAGCATGTCTGTAAACAATCAGGAAGCGTTATCAGTCTGTTCTGATCCGGCTACCGGTCCTGATGAATCGTCTGAACCCTGCACGGGCACAATATTGGCTGCGTGCAATCCCTTCGGGCCTTCAATTATATCAAAGGTTACAGCCTGACCGGCCTTCAGGGTTTTATATCCTTCCATTGTAATGGCGGAATAGTGGGCAAACAGGTCGCCACCTCCGTCATCAGGCAGAATAAAACCAAAACCTTTTGCGTTATTGAACCACTTTACCTGTCCACTACTCATTGGCTAATCCCCTCACTACAGCCCTTTCAGCTTCTCTGTCGACATGTGCCTGCACTTTCCTTGTGGACTGGCCGGATTTCCGCCCGGCTGGCTTATCATCCTGTTGTATTATTTGAATCCGGACGAATGCCAAAAACGTATAACTGCTTTTGGGTTGCAAGTCAAATACTGAGCGATTAGCCCGCGCTATAGCTGTAAACAGGAGCAAAGCATGCAGGTTCCCATCAGGGAAACCTGTACCTTGAAAACGGCTGGATTTGCTCCATTTACAAACCATGCGTTTCGGCAGTCCAGGGTGCGTTCGTGTTATATTGGTTGTTAACTTTGTAACAAACGAACGATCCGGCTATCGCCTGCACCCGGGAGCTGTGTCGGCGTTTCTTCAGGCAGTAGAGCAAGCTTCATGTACAAGTCATTGATTACATTACAGGGCGGAGACAGTGATGATATCCAGCGCGGTAGCGGGCTGAATGAACTGCTGGTCCCTGAGGAAACCAGGCTCAAGCCTCCACCGCTTTACCGGGTTATTCTGTTGAATGATGACTATACGCCGATGGAATTCGTGGTTGATGTGCTGCGTATATTTTTCGGAATGGATATCGAGAGGGCTACAAGGGTAATGCTGAAGGTACATACTGAAGGCAAGGGTGTGTGCGGTGTTTATCCGCGGGAAATTGCAGAAACCAAGGCAGTACAGGTAAACGAGCATGCAAGAGCGGCTGAACATCCGTTGTTGTGTGATATTGAAGCAGACGATTAGAGAGGTAAGTCGGCATGATCAGCAAGGAACTTGATACAGCGTTGAATCATGTGGCTGCGTGGGCCAGACTCAAACGTCACGAATTTTTTACGGTTGAGCATATGCTGCTGGCGCTGATTGATGAGCCGGCTGCCCGGGAGATACTGGTTGCATGTGATGCCGAAGTGGAAAAACTGCGGGACGAACTGCAGCAATATCTGCTTTCCAACATGCCGCAACTTCAGATGGATCCTGAGCACGCCGAAATTAGCCATACCCTGGCTTTCCAGCGTGTCATGCAACGTGCGGTATTCCATGTTCAATCGACTGGCAAGAGCCAGGTAACCGGCGCCAATGTACTGGTTTCAATTTTCCAGGAAAAGGAAAGTCAGGCTGTTTACCTGCTTGCCAAACAGGGTGTCAGTCGTGGGGATGTGGTCAATTTCATTACACACGGCAGTATAACGGGCCCTGATGTGAGTGATGACAATGACACCATGGGTGAAGAGGAGGGCAAGGAAAAGAAACAGAGCCCGCTGGAAAGTTTCGCCACCAATCTCAATGCCGAAGCGCGCGCTGGCCGCATAGATCCGCTTATCGGTCGCGATGAGGAAATTACCCGGCTCATCCAGGTGCTGTCGCGCCGTCGCAAGAACAACCCGTTGTTTGTTGGTGAATCCGGTGTTGGCAAGACAGCCATTGCAGAAGGTTTGGCACGCCAGATCGAAGAAGGGGAAGTGCCTGAAATCCTGCAGGGCAGTGTTGTTTATTCACTGGATATGGGTGCACTGCTGGCTGGCACCAAGTATCGCGGAGATTTTGAAAAGCGCTTCAAGGCACTGTTGGCTGAACTGCAAAAGCAGGAGCGTGCCATCCTGTTTATTGACGAAATTCATACCATTATCGGTGCTGGTGCAGCTTCAGGTGGTGTAATGGATGCCTCCAATCTGCTCAAGCCGCTGCTGACCTCAGGCAAGATTCGTTGCATAGGATCCACTACATATCAGGAATACCGTGGCATTTTTGAGAAAGACAGGGCCTTGTCCCGGCGTTTCCAGAAAATCGACATTACTGAACCTGATGTGGATACCACCTACCAGATACTCCGTGGACTCAAGAGTCGTTACGAGGCCCATCATGATCTGCGCTATACAGACAAGTCGCTCAGGGCAGCAGCCGAACTTGCCGGTCGCTACATCAATGACCGATTCATGCCTGACAAGGCCATTGATGTTATCGATGAGGCCGGCGCTTTCCAGCGCCTGCAGAGCACAAGCAAGCGCAAGAAACTCATCCAGGTTTCCGATATAGAAAAAGTGGTGGCCCAGATTGCGCGTATTCCGCCAAAAAATGTTTCTGCTTCGGATAAAACGGCGCTCAAGGATCTCGAAAAGAATCTCAGGATGGTGGTGTTCGGCCAGAATGAGGCCATTTCGGCACTGGCTGCCTCGATCAAACTGTCGCGTGCGGGTTTGAAAGAGGGCGAAAAACCGATTGGTTCCTATCTGTTCTCTGGTCCTACCGGCGTAGGCAAAACTGAAGTGAGCCGTCAGCTTGCCAAAATCATGGGAATTGAATTACTGCGCTTTGACATGTCCGAATACATGGAGCGGCACACGGTATCCCGGTTGATTGGTGCTCCACCAGGCTATGTGGGTTTTGATCAGGGTGGGCTGTTGACCGAGGCTATAGCCAAAAATCCGCACTGTGTACTGTTGCTGGATGAAATCGAAAAAGCCCATCCGGATGTGTTCAACCTGCTGCTGCAGGTCATGGACCACGGCACGCTTACCGACAACAATGGACGCAAGGCCGATTTCCGCAACGTGATTCTGATCATGACAACCAATGCCGGAGCCCATGAAATGAGCAGGACTTCGATAGGTTTTGCCAGCCAGGATCACAGCACTGATGCCATGGAAGTGATTCGCAGAATGTTCACTCCTGAATTCCGCAATCGTCTGGATGCCATCATCCAGTTTGCCCCGCTGGACACAGATGTCATCAGGACTGTCGTGGACAAGTTCCTGGTTGAATTACAGGTTCAGCTCGATGACAAGAAAGTTGTCCTGCACGTTGCTGATGAAGCGGTTGACTGGTTTGTCAAGCATGGCTACGACAAGGCAATGGGGGCAAGACCCATGCTTCGTCTGATCCAGACCAGAATCAAGAAACCGCTGGCAGAGGACATCCTGTTCGGTAAACTGGTCAATGGAGGAGATGTACATGTCACTGTAGAGGGTGACGATATCAGACTGGAAATATCAGCTTCGTCATCGGATACCGGTGTAAGCGGTGACGAACAGGATATGAAGGAAGAGAATCTGGACGCCTGACAGACGTCCACAGGGCTGTGCTTATCTGGCGCGAAAGGTTATACGACCCTTGCTCAGGTCATAGGGGGTCAGTTCAACCTTTACCTTGTCGCCGGTAAGGATACGGATATAGTTTTTGCGCATCTTGCCTGAGATGTGTGCAGTCACAACGTGACCGTTTTCAAGCTTTACGCGAAACATGGTGTTGGGAAGCGTATCGATCACTTCGCCTTCCATTTCTATCTGGTCTTCTTTAGCCATTCACTCACTGCGCCTGTCAACAAAGGCGCGCATTGTGCCCGAAATAGGGCTGCATGGCAAAGCCTGCCTATTTCATCAGTACCCAACGCTGTTGGACGAGCAGTTCAAGCGGACGGAACTGGAGCTTGTAGCGCATTTTTTTCGAATCCCGGATCCAGTAACCCAGATAGAGGTAGTCCAGATTCAGCCGCCTGGCCAGCTGCAGTTGCCAAAGGATGGCATAGGTGCCCAGTGAGCGTTTTTCCTCGAGGGGATCAAAGAAGGTATAGACTGCACTCAGACCATTATCCAGCCGGTCCAGCACCATGCCCCCCAAAAGCCGACCATTGCAGCGCATACTGTAGTATCTGGTACCTTCGCACCTGTTAAGCAGGAAGGATTTGTACTGGTCCCTGCTGGGTGGAAACATGTCGCCATCACTGTGCCGCAGGGTGATGTAATGCTTGTACATCAGATAGTATTCGTCATCGCTGATGTCATCGGTTTCACTTACAAGGATGTCTTCGTTTTTCTTCAGGATGCGGCGGAAGCGGCGGTCGGTCTCAAAGGCCTGGACTAGCACCCGGCACGACAGGCACTGTTTGCAATCCTTGCAGTTGGGTCTGTAGATATGGTTTCCGCTGCGACGGAATCCTATTTCAGAAAGGCGCGTATTGTTGGCCTGGTCTGCGCGGAACTCCGGATCGATGAACAGGGTTTGGGCCTGTTCACCGGGGAGATAGCTGCAAGCATGTGGCTGGGTAGTAAATAGCCTGATGTCTTTCAGTGACGTCATGAGAGACAAATCGTCTGGTATGGATGGCTTATTCTAGGGCCAGCCCGGCGGGAGGAAAAGCTGTCGGGTACTATTGAGTGGGGACTTGTCCTGTTTCGGGAGGTAGTTCTCGAATTTTTCCCTGGGAATGAGCCGCGCACCAAGGCTTTCCAGATGCGGATTGGGAACCTGGCAGTCAATCAGCCCGACCCCCACGCTCACAAGTTCAGCAACAAGATGTATCAGGGCAAGTTTGGAAGTATTGTCCCGGTGGCTGAACATGGACTCGCCGAAGAATATCCGGTCCATGGCAATTCCGTAGAGCCCCCCAACAAGATCATTGCCTGCCCAGACTTCCACCGAATGTGCCAGGCCAGTCTTGTGCATGTTGCAATAGGCTGCTTTGACCTGGGGCGTTATCCAGGTTCCCTGGCTCCCTGGGCGACTGCCGGCACAATTGCTGACAACAGCTTCGAAATCACGATTAATGGTAATGGTGTATTCATGCTTGCCGAGAAAGCCCCGCATGCTCTTGCTTATATGCAGTTCGGCGGGAAACAGCACCATGCGGGGATCGGGCGACCACCATAGAACCGGTTGACCAGCTTCATACCAGGGAAAGATCCCGCGCCGGTAGGCGCGGGTCAATGTATCCGTATCAAGGGTGCCGCCAGCTGCCAGCAACCCGTTGGGGTGCTTCAGCGCAGTAGCGGTTTCCGGGAACCGGGAGCAACGGTCGTCCAGCCAGGGCAGGTTCAGGGACATGCACCGGATGCCTGATTGAGCAGCCCGGGGCAGGGAATCTGCGCACCTGCATGCATGGATTGCCCTTCAGACGGCATTGATTTCAGCCATTCAGATTGTCCAGATACTTTTCTGCATCCAGCGCTGCCATGCACCCGAACCCTGCTGAAGTGATGGCTTGCCTGTAGATGTGGTCGGCAATATCGCCAGCGGCAAAAACGCCAGGGACGCTGGTTTGGGTAGCATTGCCACTGGTACCGGTATGGATTTTGACATAGCCGTTTGCCATCTCCAGCTGCCCCTGGAATATATCCGAGTTGGGCATGTGTCCAACGGCAATGAAAACCGCATTGAGTCCGATATCCCGGGTGGTATCGTTTTCTGTGCTTCTGACCCGCATACCGGTAACTTCGCCGCCATCGCCAAGTACTTCATCAAGCGTATGGTTCCACAGGATGGTGACATTGCCGTTCTTTTCCTTGTCGAACAGTTTGTCCTGCAGGATTTTTTCTGCACGGAGTTTGTCCCGACGATGAACCAGAACCACTTCACTGGCTATATTCGACAGGTACAGCGCTTCTTCAACAGCAGTATTACCGCCACCGATTACAGCCACTTTTTGCCCCTTGTAGAAAAATCCGTCACAGGTGGCACAGGCGCTCACGCCGCTGCCTATGTATTTTTCCTCGGAGGGAAGGCCCAGATACTGCGCGGATGCACCAGTGGCAATGATCAGGGCATCACAGGTATAGGTGCCCATACTGCCCGTCAGGGTAAAAGGGCGTTTGCTCAAATCAGTGCTTTCGATATGATCAAAAATTATATTAGTATCAAAGCGTTCCGCATGATTCTTCATCCTTTCCATAAGGTCTGGTCCGGTCAGGCCATGGGCGTCTCCGGGCCAGTTGTCCACTTCAGTGGTGGTTGTCAGTTGTCCACCCTGCTGCATACCCGTAATCATCACGGGCTTGAGATTGGCACGTGCTGCATATACTGCAGCGGTGTAGCCGGCCGGGCCGGAGCCCAGAATGATGAGTCTGTGATGCTGTACTTCACTCATGATGTATCGTTCCTGCTGATGTGATTTGAATAAGGTAATTATGCTGCCATGCAGGGCAGGCTCCAAGCAGGTTTTGCCTATCGGCACGATAGGTGAATATCCGGTATCGTCGGGTTGGCATGCCGACCCGGCGCCCAGAGATTGAATTCATTGAAAACCGGTCAAGATATGGATCTCCGGAAGGGGGGCATGGCAGTGCGCCCGTTTCTCCAAATCAAATCATGTTGAATGTCTGTCCATCGCCGGGTCCACTGATGTGGACTCCTGACTGATATGCGGCAATGTTGTGTGTTGCGGTATTTGTGAGGAGTCCATACAGCAGCACCAGATCGGCTTGAATATTTGAGCCCTGTAAGTCCGGTCACCTTGTGTCCTTGCTCGAACAGGTATCCCTTCCAGCCATAAAAGTTTATGATAGGCCCCTGATTTTGTGCTGAAATTCACCTTCAATCCAACAACAGCAGGACTCTCGTGGCAGGCAGCAAGACAGCAAAGGCAAACATGAAGGCCAGCCCCAAAAACAAGGCCGCCAGTGCCCAGCCGGACCCGCGCGCACAGGGTTTGTGGCGGCTGTTCTTTGTCGAGGGGCTGATGATCGTGTTGCTGGCAGCTTCAGTTTACCTGCTGTTGGCCCTCAACACCTATTCCCCACTTGATCCGGGCTGGTCCAGAACCGGAACCAGTAACGTCATCAACAATGCTGTCGGGCGTAGTGGTGCGTGGCTGGCCGATGTATTGCTGCTGCTGTTCGGCTATCTGGCCTACATTTTTCCCCTCATGCTGGCTTACAGGGCCTGGATCATATTCCGCGAACGTCGCTCCGCCACCCTGTTCAACTGGGAAGTACTTTCACTCCGTCTGGCAGGCTTCCTGGTGACCCTGATCAGTGGCAGCACACTTGCAAGTTTGCACTTTGCCACGGAGTTGTCTGGTACTGCAGGCGGATTGCTGGGCAGGACCCTGATGGAAGTTGCCTTGCCTGCCATGGACCTGACAGGTACCACTCTGATAGCGCTGACGCTGATGTTCCTTGGTCTGACACTGGGAATGGGTATTTCCTGGTTGCGGCTGGCAGATGCTATCGGACTGGCTGTGCTGCAGTTCTGCGAATTCATTGTGGTGAAATGGCAGCGCTGGCAGGAAAAACGGCGGGAGCAGGCAGAAACACGCCAGATCATCAATGAAAGAAAAGAAAAGCTGGAGCATTTCATTGAAAAGGATCGCAAGCGCAAACCCATTGAAATTGCCCCGATCAAAACGGCACCCAAACAAGCCAGCAAACGTGTGCAAAAGGAAAAACAGGGCAGACTTTTTGATGCGCCGATAGTCGGTGATCTGCCACCACTGAGCCTGCTGAATGAGTCTGAAGTCGACAAGAGTCTTGGATATTCGGAGGAAGCGCTTGAGGCCATGTCCCGGCTTCTTGAAATCAAGCTCAAGGATTTCGGTATCGATATCGAAGTGGTCGGCATCAATCCCGGCCCTGTGATTACTCGCTTTGAAGTCCAGCCAGCGCCTGGCATCAAGGTCAGCAGGATAAGCAATCTTGTCAAGGATCTTGCCCGTTCCCTGGCGGTGCCAAGCCTGCGTGTGGTGGAAGTCATTCCGGGCAAGACCTGCATCGGGATAGAAATTCCGAATGAGAACAAGGAAATGATATTCCTGAACCAGGTGCTTGCTTCTCCTGAATTCGACAATGCACGTTCCCCGATCAGTCTGGCGCTGGGGAATGACATTGGCGGCAACCCGGTAGTGGTGGACCTTGCCCGTATGCCCCATCTGCTGGTGGCCGGTACTACAGGTTCAGGTAAATCTGTTGGAGTGAATGCGATGATCCTGAGCATTCTGTTCAAGTCATCGCCACAACAGGTTCGCCTGATCATGATAGACCCAAAGATGCTGGAGCTGTCTGTTTACGACGGGATTCCCCATCTGCTCACCCCAGTGGTCACAGACATGAAGGATGCGGCAAATTCACTGCGCTGGTGCGTTGCCGAAATGGAAAGGCGCTACAAACTGATGTCTGCATTGGGTGTTCGTAACCTTGCCGGTTTCAACAAGAAAGTGGCTGAAGCCATCAAGGCAGGGGAACCCATTGTGGATCCACTTTTCAAGCCCGATATGCTTTCTGAAGTTGCCCCCGAGGACCAGATTCCGGAAGATTTGCAGGAACTGCCCGTAATCGTGGTAATAGTTGATGAGCTGGCCGACATGATGATGGTCGTGGGCAAAAAAGTGGAAGAACTGATTGCCCGTATTGCCCAGAAAGCACGTGCTGCCGGCATCCATCTTATCCTGGCTACCCAGCGTCCTTCTGTGGACGTACTGACTGGCCTGATCAAGGCAAATATTCCAACGCGTTTGTCATTCATGGTGCAATCAAAAATCGATTCCCGCACCATTCTGGGCGAAGGCGGAGCTGAGCAATTGCTGGGTCATGGCGACATGCTGTTCCTGCCACCTGGTGGAGGCGTGCCCCAGCGTGTGCATGGCGCTTTTGTGGCAGACGAGGAAGTACATCGTGTTGTTGCCGACTGGAAAGTCAGGGGTGAACCCAATTACATCGAATCCATTACTTCTGACAGCGCAGGTGCCGGTGTTCCGGGTCTGGGTGTGGATGGTGGGGATGGTGAAGAGGGCAATGCCGAAGAGGATGATGCCCTGTATGATGAGGCCGTCCGTTTTGTAACCGAGTCGCGCAAGGCTTCCATTTCTGCAGTACAGCGCAAGCTCAGAATCGGCTATAACCGCGCTGCCCGGATGATAGAGGCCATGGAAATGGCAGGTGTGGTCTCGGAAATGGGGACCAACGGAAACCGGGAAGTACTGGCACCGCCACCTCCCAGATAATTCAAATACTCAAGAGACTTTACAAAGTGAAATACAGGGCGGCTTGCTTGGGCCTGGCCACAGTGATAATCACTCTGGCGAGCCTTACCGGTACTGTTTCCAATGCACAGGAAACCCTTCCTGAAGCAGCAAGTCTTGCCAGACTTACGGAAGTACTTGCGCAGACAACTGCCATGAGCGCAAGTGTTGAGCAGCTCATCATCGATCAGGATGGCAGGGAATTGCAGGAAACAACTGCCGAATTGCTCATGCGCAAACCGGCCAGTTTCTCCTGGCGTATCACGGCACCCTATGAAGAACTCATGGTGACCAATGGCGATTTGATCTGGCGCTATGAGCCTGACCTTGATCAGGTAACAATCCAGGACTTCAACAATGAACTGGACCGCACCCCTGTGATGCTGCTCAATGGCACGAGCGAAACAATCGCTCAGGCCTACGCTGTCAGTGCGACTGATATGGGAGACGGCATGTTGTGGCGTTTTATTCTTTTGCCCAGAATGCCCTCTTCACTATTTGAACGCATGAGCCTGACCTTCAACGGGGAAGTGCTTCAGGAAATGCAGTTTGAAGACAGCCTGGGGCAACAAACCAGCCTTTCTTTCAGGGACGTAAATCGAAACAGTCCTCTTGAAGACATGCTGTTTGAATTCATGCCCCCACCCGGCGTCGAAATAATCGACAATAGCAGTGCTGTTGCCCCCTGATAGTGGACCAATGAGCCAATCGCTGTTTCAGCTGGAATCCGGATACAAGCCTCTTGCAGCTCGCATGCGGCCCCTTGTGCTTGATGACTATATTGGTCAGGAGCACATACTGAGTCCGGGCAAGCCACTCTTTGAAGCCATAAGGGGTGGTCAAGCTCACTCCATGATCCTGTGGGGGCCGCCGGGTACGGGCAAGACAACACTTGCCAGGCTGGTAGCCAGCAGTGCCGATGCGCATCTGGAAAGTCTTTCTGCAGTGTTGTCAGGTGTAAAGGAAATAAGGCTCGCGCTGGATCGGGCGCGTGAGGAAAGATCCATGCGTGGCAGACAAACTATAGTGTTTGTCGACGAAGTCCACCGTTTCAACAAGTCGCAGCAGGATGCATTTCTGCCATGGATTGAAGACGGCACAATACTTTTCATAGGAGCCACTACAGAAAACCCTTCTTTTGAACTGAACAATGCTCTGCTTTCAAGGGCTCGTGTTTATGTGCTGAAGACTATCAGTGATGATGCGCTGGTTAGGATTCTTGAACAGGCACTGGCGGATCCCGAGCGTGGCATGGGGAAGAGAAATATAAGTCTCTCACCTGAGCAGAAAATGCGCTTTGCCGGGGCTGCCGACGGAGATGCCCGTAAATTACTGAACCTTGTTGAACTGGCTGGTGATTTGCTGCACAAGGACACAGAAGGTTGTGAAACGCTCAATGATGAGGACCTCGCCCAGATACTGCAGGGGAATCTCAAGCGATTCGACAAGGGCGGAGATGCTTTCCATGAACAGATTTCGGTATTACACAAGGCTGTAAGAGGTTCCGCTCCAGATGCCGCTCTTTACTGGTTTTGCAGGATGATAGATGGTGGCTGTGATCCGCTCTACATTGCCCGGCGGGTAGTGCGCATGGCCAGCGAGGACATAGGAAACGCAGACCCCAGGGGGCTGTCATTGGCACTGAATGCGTGGGACGTGCAGGACAGACTTGGCAGTCCTGAGGGTGAGCTGGCCATAGCCCAGGCCATTCTCTATCTGGCCTGTGCGCCCAAAAGCAATGCGGTTTATACCGCCTTCAATGCAGCCATGACAGAGGTCCGGAACAGTGCTGGTCAAGATGTGCCCATGCATTTGCGAAATGCGCCTACTACTCTGATGAAGAATCTGGAGTATGGAGCGGGTTATCGCTATGCCCATGATGAGCCAGGCGGTTATGCTGCCGGAGAAAATTATTTTCCTGAGCCAATGAAGGATAAGCGATATTATTTCCCGACCGAAAGGGGGCTTGAGGACAAGATGAAACAGAAGCTGGAATATCTTCGATCCCTGGATGTTGCCAGCAGCCAACAACGCTATGGCAGCAAAACAGTGGTTACCGGGAAAGGAGGCAAGGAATGATGTCCAGGTTGATAGTTGCGCTGGGCGGTGCTTCAGGCGCCATGGCCCGTTACTGGATGTATGGGGCAATGCGATGTCCTGGTTGATGGTAGCTCTTGGGGGTGCGCTCGGCGCAATGGCCCGTTACTGGATGTATAATGCACATCCTGACTGGCAACAGAAAGCAGCATTGGTGACCTTCATGGTCAATGCCATTGGTTCTTGCCTGATTGGCGCAGCCTTTGTGGTATTGATTGAAAAAGGCGGGCTGTCTCCCCAGTGGCGTAATCTGGTTACAGTGGGATTTCTGGGTGCTTTTACCACGTATTCCACCTATTCGCTGGATGCCCTGCGCATGCTGGAACAGGGGCAGTTTGCCTATGCGGCTCTCTATCTTTTCGGGACGCTTTTGGTTTGCCTGCTTGCTGTCTGGCTGGGTATGTCACTCACCAGACTGATTGTCTGAGTGTGTGCTGCGGTCTTGATACTGATTACTGATACAGAAACTGGAATTGATAATGCTGGATCCACGTCTGGTTCGGAACGAACCACAAACAGTTGCCGAAGGCTTGCACAAGCGCGGCTACAAACTTGATATTTCCGCGATAGAAAAGCTTGAAAACGTTCGCAAGTCTCTGCAGGTGGAGACAGAACAGTTGCAGAACGAGCGCAATACCCGTTCAAAAAATATTGGCAAGGCCAAGGCTGCAGGAGAAGACATCGCTCCTCTGCTGGCAGAAGTGGACAAGCTCAAAAGCGAGTTGGATGAAAAGAAAACTGCTCTGGAAAAGGTCCAGTCCGATTTCGATGACATTCTGCTCAATATTCCGAACATTCCTGCACCTGAAGTACCGGCAGGGAGTGATGAAAAAGACAATGTCGAGATCAGACGCTGGGGAAAACCCCGGACATTCGATTTTCAGGTGCTTGATCATGTAGCGATAGGTGAACAGTGCGGACTGCTTGATTTTCCGACTGCGGTCAAACTCACCGGATCCCGCTTTGCGGTCATGAAAGGAGAAATTGCCCGGTTGCATCGCGCGCTCGTCCAGCTGATGCTCGACACTCATACACAGGAACATGGTTACACCGAGGTGAATGTCCCGTACATGGTTAACCGTGACTCGGCGTTTGGTACAGGGCAACTGCCAAAATTCGAGGAAGATCTTTTCAAATTGCAGGGAGAACAGGAGTACTACCTGATTCCAACCGCAGAAGTACCGGTGACCAACCTGGTGAGGGACGAAATTGTTGATGCAGGGGAGATGCCGCTCAAATTTGCCTGCCACTCTCCCTGTTTCCGCAGTGAAGCAGGCAGTTATGGCAAGGACACCCGCGGTATGATCCGTCAGCACCAGTTCGAAAAAGTTGAACTGGTCAAACTTGTGCCTCCCGCCACTTCGGAACAGGAACATGAACAACTCACCCGGGATGCCGAAGTTATACTTCAGAAACTGGAGCTACCCTATCGCGTGGTAATTCTGTGTGGTGGCGATATCGGCTTTTCTGCCCGAAAGACCTATGACATAGAAGTATGGCTGCCTGGCCAGGACTGCTATCGGGAAATATCCTCCTGCAGCAACTTCGGAGACTTCCAGGCACGTCGCATGCAGGCACGCTGGCGCAACCCGGAGACCGGCAAGCCCGAACTGATGCACACCATCAATGGTTCCGGTCTCGCCGTTGGCAGAACCCTTGTGGCAGTGCTTGAAAACTATCAGCAGGCGGATGGCAGTGTTACGGTGCCCGCAGTGTTAAGACCCTATATGAATGGTGCCGAGACCATCCTCAAGGATGGCTGAAATGGATTATCTGCCCATTTTCATACGCCTTAAGGGCCAGGGAGTGCTGGTGGTGGGCGGTGGGCATGTGGCAGGACGCAAGGCCAGACTGCTTGTGCAGGCAGGTGCAAGAATCAGGATGGTGGCAACCAGTATAGAACCTGCAGTTGCTGCCAGCCTAGATAAGACTCATGAACTGATCGAGCGTGCATTCGAGGCGGATGATCTTGTTGGCATGGCACTGGTTGTGGCTGCCACGGATGACAACAGCCTGAACAGGGAAATACATGATCTGGCGATAAAAAGAAATCTGCCGGTGAATGTAGTGGATCAACCCTCCATGTGTTCGTTCATATTTCCTTCTGTGGTCAATCGCAATCCGCTCATTGTGGCGGTGTCAAGTGGGGGCAGGGCACCAGTACTGGCCAGACTGTTGCGTGCACGACTGGAAACTCTGATTCCATCGTCATTGGGTGAACTTGCCCTGCTGATGGGCCGTTATCGTGCCAGCGTAAAGCAACGGTTCTCATCTTTTTCCCAGCGTATGCGTTTCTGGGAGCATGTTGCCAATGGGCCGATTGCAGAGCTGGTGGTCAGTGGTCAGCTTGAAAAAGCCGAGCTTATGCTCAGACAGTCACTTGAAGAGTCCAATGAATACAAAGGTGGAGAAGTCTATCTGGTTGGTGCCGGGCCTGGTGATCCGGACCTGCTGACTTTCCGGGCATTGCGTCTGATGCAGCAGGCAGATGTAGTGCTTTATGACAGGCTGGTATCTCCACCGATACTGGCAATGTGCAGGGCAGATGCAGACCGGATCCATGTAGGGAAAGAGCGCAAGCAGCACACCATGCCGCAGTCTGAGATCAGCAAAATGCTGGTGAGCCTGGCGCAGGAAGGTAAACGGGTGCTCCGACTAAAGGGTGGAGATCCGTTTATTTTTGGCAGAGGAGGAGAAGAAATCGAGGAACTGGCAGCTGCCGGCATTCCTTTCCAGGTTGTGCCTGGTATAACGGCTGCATCAGGTTGTGCCAGTTATGCGGGAATTCCCCTTACCCATCGTGATTATGCCCAGTCAGTTCGTTTTGTCACCGGACACCTCAAAGACGAAAGTTGTGAGCTCGACTGGGAGCATCTGGTACAAACAGGGCAAACCGTTGTTTTTTACATGGGGCTGGTGAGTCTGCCCCTGATCTGCAGTGAACTGATCAGGCATGGGCGGAGTCCTGATACTCCGATTGCACTTGTGCAACAGGGCACACTGCCACAACAGAAAGTGTATACAGCTACTCTTGCCACCATGGCGGCTGTTATCGAATCACAGGAAGTCAGGGCACCTACCCTGATCATAGTTGGTGAAGTGGTCAAACTTCATGAAACCCTCAACTGGATATCCAATTAGCCAGCCCTGGATCGGCTACTAACCGAAATGGATCATCTGCTTTCCAGTACTGTCACGAATCACTATGCCTGCCGGTTCCCGCAAGCATTGATTCAGCCCAACCAGATCCGCGCGACAAATAATCGTAAATAACCACAACTGGCAATAGTGGAAACAGGTCTGCTGGCTTGTCATATGGTGGGTTGCCTGGATTTCACCAATACGAGATTACAGAAAGTAAAATCGGGGTTTTGCCAGTTTCGTTGATGAAACAGTCATGCTGACTGGTGGTTTCCCCTCTGGTTCTGCTGTCAGCATGCAAGGTAACCCGGGATCGGTAATCCCGTAATTGACTTCCCGGTACGCCACTTTGACTGCCATGACTATTGCGGGGAGGCTGAAGGACCGCCATATTGTGGCGTCCTGTTTACCCGATTTTGTCAGGTATGCAGGATTTTCAGACTGAAGAAGGAGAAAAAATGATCCGGATACGCAAGGCAACTCCTGCAGATGCAGGACTGATTTACCGCTTTGTAAGGGAGCTGGCCGAGTATGAAAAGGCCCTGCATTCGGTAGTGACTACCGAAGCTGAAATAAGGGAAACAATGCTCGGTCCTGATGCTGTGACTCATGTATTTGTCTGCAGTATTGATGATATCGATGTCGGATATGCTGTTTATTTCTATAATTACTCCACATGGCTCGGGAAAAAGGGGATCTGGCTGGAAGATGTCTATGTAACACCCGAGTTCCGGGGTCGCGGGGCTGGCAAAGCGCTGTTGAAACATATTGCCTCAATTGCAGTAAGGGAAAATTGCGGTCGCTTCGAGTGGAGCGTACTTGACTGGAACCGGCCGTCCATTGATTTCTATGAGTCACTGGGTGCAAGGCCGCAGAGTGAATGGATTACCTACAGAATGAGTGGAGAGGCACTAGGTGAGTTTGGCAGTCAAATACTGGAATCCGGTTCATGATCCAGCTGCTTTATGTGAATGAAATCATACAGACCAGGTTTGACTGGGGAGGTATGGTTGATATGCTGCGTTACCTGAATAAAAGGAGGGAACTGATGACCAAGATTTCTTTGAAGAGACTGTGTGCGGGCATGTTCATGTTGGCATCAGGCAGTCTGTTTGCTCAACAGGAATGCGACAGGGGGTGCCTGACCAATGTACTGAACCATTATATGGATGCTGTTGTACAGAACAATCCTGCGGCAGCTCCGCTGGCAGTTGGTGTCCGTCAAACAGAAAATGCAATAAATTTTACTACAGGTAAGGGGGTGTGGGAGTCTGTAACTGCTCTGGGTGATGTCCAACGCAGATACTATTATCCTGTGAGTGGTCAGGCCGCTTACTATGGCACGGTGGTAGAAGGTGATGAAAGTGCACTCGTAACGGCTCGAATCAAGGTTGAAGGCGGACAAATAACGGAAGGTGAGTGGTATGTGGCGCGAGCTGATGACCCGGGCCTGAATGGACCAGGAATGCCAAGCCAACCGCCGGCCAATTTGCTCAACATTGATTATCTGGAACAGAATCCTCCACCACGCCGCACTATCAGGGTGGCAGAACGTGCCGACCGCGATACCCTTATTCGCATCGTTGACAGTTATTTTGATGCGCTGACGTCACATGACAGATCCATTGCGCTAGTACATGAAGGCTGTGGGCGGGCCGAAAACGGCACGCCTGCACCAGGTGGCCGCTTTCTGCCCCCGGTAGGCGGCGGACAGCCGGACCCTGATGCCAGGGACTGTCTTGCCGGGCTCGAAAACTTTAACCTGTCCATGGTGGTTGCCCGTCGTATACCGCTGGTTGATGTGGAATCCCAGGCCGTACTTTCCTACGCTGTGTTCATTCGTCGACCCGGATCAACAACACCCCGCAATGTATTCAGTGAATGGTTTTTTATAGATGATGAAAAAATCAGGACTATTTATACGGCCATGTTCTATCCGCCGCCAACACTGGCTGTACCCAACTGGCCGCCCTACACAGGGAATTGGCCGCTGCCGGTGGAAATAGTACCAAGCCCCTGAGAGTAAAAGGATGAAATGCGGAACGGTCGTCTGTTCCGTATTCCCGGCACTGGATTACATTGGCTGCTTACTGGTTGGGATACCAGAATTGCTCATGGCAACTGGTACAGGGAGCATCAAGCGTTGCGGTCATGTCCCAAATTGCGTGGGTGTCACGCGTGTCGATGGCATTGAGCAGAGCCATTGCAGTGTTATGCATCGCCGTGTTCCAGGCATACCAGGCAGCGCTCTGTGTGTTGATCAGTTCAAGAATGGCTTCGGGAGGAAGTTCACCCTGGGGTGTTTCAAGGGCGGGGTCCTTGACCTGCAGCCCTGGTACCATCAACAGGTTGGTTGATGCAGCCAGACTGATCGCGGCCTCACGAACTTTAATCCAGCCCTCATCAGAGTCCGGACCGACCAGGATATCATTTCCGTCAGCATCGCTATCGGGCAATACTGCTTCCCACAATACGTTGGCAGCAGGCATGACTATCGAGGCCATGATATCGGATACAGTAAGGTCAGTAGCAAATGGGGGAGCATCAGCCGCGCTGCTGTAGGAAATGAGGGAACCTGCCGTCAATAAGGGCAACAGGCTGTTGCGAATGGTGACTGCTTTGATGGACATAAGACAAATTCCTGGAAATTATGGCTGTTGAGGTAACAACAGGAATAATACTCATTGTGGGCTTTTCCTGAATGTTTCCTCAAGTGAGAGACTACAGTAATTACACATAAGTTATCGTTGATGCTGGTCAAGAACCCCGGGTCATGAAAAAGCCGTCCATTGTGCTGTTGTCAATATTGCTGTTCTACAGCGCTGCTTGTGCCTATATGTTCGTGGTGCAACGCAGCCTGTTGTTTCCAACAGATCCTGATGATGTTGCCCAGTGGGTGGCACAAGTGCCGGGTGCGGAAAATCAGGTGTTGCTTACCCCTGATGGATTTGGCCTGAAAGTCTGGTGGAAAGCGCCTGCCAGCCCCACAAATCCGGTTTATCTCTATTTTCACGGCAACAGCGAAACCCTGCTCAGCAGGGCAGAGCGCCTGGCGGCTCTTACCGCCGAAGGTGCGGGGCTCCTGGCACTGAGCTGGCGTGGTTATGGCGGCTCAGAAGGAAGTCCATCCGAAGCAGGGCTGATGACCGATGCAAGAACTGCACTGGCATGGCTTGTTGAGCGTCATGCGTTGGCGCAGGTTATTCTGTACGGGGAATCGCTTGGCACTGGAGTAGCAGTGAATCTTGCGAGTCAAGTGGAGGCTGCGGGCCTCATACTTGACTCTCCCTATACTGCAATTGTTGATATAGCTGCAGAACGCTATTGGTGGTTACCGGTCAAACTGCTGTCGCGGGACCATTTCAACAGTATGCAGTTTGCCCCGCTGGTACAGGAGCCGGCATTTGTGTATCACTGTAGTGATGACCGGATCGTGCCCTATGATCAGGGAAAAGTGCTGTTTGCCGCACTGGGCAGCCAGGACAAGACAATGAAAACTTTGCAACAACGTTGCCATGTGCCTTCCATAGAACCATTGTTGCCTGATTTGAAGGCATTTGAACGGAGGCTCGGGTTCAGACCACAAATCTGAGTTTTCGGACCAGGGGTGCAGAGGGCGTTCTGGTAATGACTTCCAATGCGATCAAAGTGTGGAAGTGTGCAAACCACATTCCCGGTTTTCCAGTGCCTTGGTAGGGTCGTAGTAACTGTCTTCATTCGGCAGTTCGTGGTCAGCCAGATAATCCCGCATTTGTGCCTCACTCCAGTGGAACAGGGGAGCTACTTTCAGAACTCCCTTGTTATCCTGGGTGAAAACCTGCAAGGACTGGCGAAATTCAGTCTGCTCTTTTCTCAGTGCAGTAAGCCAGATATCCGGGCTGTGTGTAGCCATGGCCCGTCGAAATGGTTCCAGCTTGAAATGCTCCGTGAATGCCACATGGCTGTCTTCGGTATACATCGGAATTCCACCCAGCGCTGCATCCTGTCGGGCTGCACTGACTTTTGGTGTGAAAACATCAACTTTAAGTACCAGTTTGCGAATGATCTCTTCTGCACAACGGTAGGTGGCTTTGGTGTTGTAGCCATGATCCACCCATACAACCTGGATGTCGGGTTTTACCTGACAGGCCATGTGCAGGATAACGGCTTCCAGAGGACCGAAATGGGTGGTGATTATGGCTTTGCCTGGCAAACCAAGCGCCCTGGCAATTATCTGTTGCGGAGCTTTGCCTTCGAATTCCTGATTGAGAGCTGCGATATCCATTTGGACCACCCCTGAAATAGTTGCAAGTTTACAGAAAGCCCGGGTTTGTTCCCACTCCTGCCTCCATGGTAAAAACGTGCACGCCTGATGGAGAACAACATGAAATTCAGCGATTACCATGAAAAAATCCGTGATATAGGCAGGGAGGTGAACCCAGACACGCTTGCAGCTACCCGGGCACTGATATCGCCGATGTATGCAGCTGAAGACGGCGCCGGTGTACATGTAGAGCGGGATGTCGCCTATGGTCCCGATGCCCGACACCGGCTGGATGTGTTCACCCCGGCCGGGAGTTTTGACCCCGCACGCCCCTTACTGGTTTTTGTACATGGAGGTGGTTTTGTTGCCGGCGACAAACATACCGAAGGCAGCCCCTTCTACAGCAATACAGGTTATTGGGCAGTCCGCAACGGCTTCAACGGTATTGCCATGACCTATCGTCTGGCACCTGCCTGCCAGTGGCCCTCTGGCATCGAAGATATCCACAAGGCCGTAAGTTATCTGCAGGAAAATGGCGCTAGCCATGGAATCAGCACACAAAGGCTCTTCCTGATGGGGCAGTCTGCCGGTGCAGCTCATGCAGCACACTACGTCTCACACGCAGAGATCTACAAGCCGCATCCGCATGGCTTACGCGGACTGATCTGTCTTTCCGGACTTTATAATTTTGTGGGGTACAAACCGGGGCCACTTGAAAAAGCCTATCTGGGTGAGGACAGCAGTGTTTACGAATCAAGATCTTCCCTGCACGGCCTGGTAGCAAGCGGTATTCCCCTCATGATCACCCTTGCAGAATTCGATCCGCCGTTTTTCCAGCAGCAGGGTCTGGAACTTCTGGGTGCATGGCATGCGAAACACGGGCAGTTGCCACGTTTTGTATATGCCATCGGGCAGAACCATCTCTCCGTGGCACTTTACTTCGGTATGGCGGGGGATCTGGTGGCACCACAGGTAAAAGCGTTTATCGAGGCAAACAGCTGATGCTGGTGATCAACCACACGCTGGCAATTCCCATGGAAGAAATAGAATTGCAGGCCATCAGAGCCCAGGGAGCGGGTGGCCAGAATGTGAACAAGGTGTCTTCAGCCATTCACCTTCGCTTTGACATTGATGCTTCCTCGCTACCCCCTGAGATAAAGGAGCGTCTCAAAGGGAGAGCAGACTCGCGCATCAGCAAGGATGGCATCGTGGTGATCAAGGCCCAGACTTTTCGCACCCAGGACAAGAACCGGACTGCAGCGCTGACCAGATTACAGGAGCTGATAAGGGCAGCCAGTTTAGTACCCTTGAAAAGGGTAGCCACCAAACCATCCCGTTCAGCAGTGAAAAAGCGTCTGGACAACAAGAAGCATCTTTCAAGGACCAAGAAGCTGCGAGGCAGCACCCGGGATGATGAATAGTTTTCAAATCAGTCCGGGGTTGTTCCATTGATTGGTTAACTCCAGGGACACCCGGGCGTATACTCTGCAGTTTTGATACCCCGGCACATCCATGACCACCGTTCGCACCCGTATTGCCCCATCACCCACA
Source organism: Gammaproteobacteria bacterium (assembly GCA_030831125.1). Taxonomy (GTDB): domain Bacteria; phylum Pseudomonadota; class Gammaproteobacteria; order Pseudomonadales; family Pseudohongiellaceae; genus CAILUG01. The sequence goes on along the minus strand of JAURLQ010000062.1, from coordinate 26,244 downwards.
GGGGATCCCCATGTTGGGACAGCCTATATTGCACTGTTCAATTACTGCTTTGCCCGCCAGCATGGCGGTCAGTTCATTCTGCGCATAGAAGATACCGATCAGGTTCGCAGTAACCGCAAGTCGGAAGACGACATATTGTCTGCACTCAAATGGCTGCATCTGGATTGGGATGAGGGCCCGGACAAGGGTGGTCCCCATGGGCCCTATCGCCAGAGTGAACGCTCAGCCATTTACCAGACACATGTCAGCAAATTGCTTGAAGAAGGAAATGCATTCCATTGTTTCTGCACGGCAGAGCGTCTGGATGAAGTGCGTAAACAGCAAATGGCTGACAAACAGCAACCCGGATATGACGGGCATTGCCTGCACCTGCCAGCCGATCAGTTGCGCGAAAAACTGGCAGCCAATATCCCACATGTGATCCGCATGAAAGTGCCACGCGAAGGCAAGTGTGTGGTGCATGACATGCTGCGTGAACCGGTTGAAATTGACTGGGCCCAGGTCGACATGCAGGTACTGATGAAATCGGATGGACTGCCAACCTATCACCTTGCCAATGTTGTTGACGACCATCTGATGCAGATCACACATGTCATCAGGGGAGAAGAATGGATCAATTCCGCGCCCAAGCACCTGTTGCTGTATCAGTATTTTGGGTGGAGAGCGCCGGTGTTGTGCCATATGCCACTACTGAGAAACGCCGATCGCAGCAAACTCAGCAAACGGAAGAATCCGACCAGTATCGGCTACTACCAGAAAATGGGTTATCTACCAGAAGCTGTGATCAATTATCTCGGCATGATGGGGTGGTCCATGCCGGATGGTACCGAAATGTTCAGTGTCCAGGACATGATTGACAATTTTGATATAAAACGGGTTTCACTTGGCGGGCCGGTTTTTGATACCGAAAAACTCGACTGGCTCAATGGTCGCTACCTGCGTGAATCGATTTCGGATGTGGAATTCATCCAGCGTTTCACTGAATGGGCCTTTGACAGGGAGAAGCTGCATGCCATTGTGCCCTTGATCAAACCCAGGGTTGAACGTTTCAGCGATGTTGTGAACCTGGCCGGGTTTTTCCTTTCAGGCGTGCCTGCAATAACGGCGGAAAGTTTCAACCACAAGCAGCTCAGTCCGGAAGACAGTCTTCGTATACTGCAATTTACAGCCTGGAAGCTTGAAAGTATTGAAGCATGGCATAGAGACCGGATAGAGCAGGCACTTGCAGCGCTTGCCGGACTTCTGGATATCAGGATACGTGACTTCCTTTTTCCTGTATTCATAGCCATTGCAGGAACCGCTGTATCAACTTCTGTCATCGATTCGATGGCTATAGTGGGACTGGACATGACCCGGGCGAGACTGCGCCATGCCATGGTTGTGCTGGGTGGTGTTTCGGGCAAGCAGTCAAAGAAACTGGAAAAGGAATACCAGCAGTTGTTTGCACTATCTCAAGAAGCAGATGACGGACAGTAATTACTGCTGTTTCCCTTACAATTTCTTGACACTCACCGGGGTGGTAAATAGAATGCGCGTCTTTCTCGGCCAGCCCGGGGAAAGCAGTGGCTTGACGGTCTTCATGGTTGAACGCAACCTGATCCGATAGACTCTTACAGGTAAAGCGGGGGCATAGCTCAGCTGGGAGAGCGCAACGCTGGCAGCGTTGAGGTCAGGAGTTCGATCCTCCTTGCCTCCACCACCTGTAACACAGTTCAAGTCCCCATCGTCTAGAGGCCCAGGACACCGGGTTTTCATCCCGGCAACGGGGGTTCGAAACCCCCTGGGGACGCCAAAAACAACCCTCACTCGCGAAAGCGAGTGGGGGTTTTTTTTGGCGTCCTCGGGGGAGTTTCGAGAACCCCCCAGGGTTCGCGTAAATCGCCGGGAGCGATTTACCACAACCATGGCGTTGCCATGGTTGCCCGCAGGGCCGGACACAGGGAAGTGTCCGGTCAAGCTCCGACAGTCTTTCCGAAACAGATTTATCCAAATTATCAAGCATAAGGCTTGTTGGAAAGATCACTACTCCCCCAGGGTTCGACCTGCTCCGTGCATGTATTATTCTTCAGCCTTATCCAGAGGAATAATGTCGAAATCCTCCTGCTGTCGCAGCCGGCCCGGCGTGTTACTGCGGGGTGGTGGGGCAGGCATCGACTGGACCCTTGAGCCTGTCGGGGCTTGTCCTGCAATGGTTTCGGCGTAGTCGAATTGCCCGCTGAAATCGAGTTGTAAATCACCCAGTTGGTTGGTTACAAGGAGCGTACCTGCAGAAACAGCCGTTTCCAGTCTCTGTTCATCAATACAGGTTTCAAACACCACCAGTTCATCAATCTGCAATGAAGCAAATTGGGTGTCCAACCGGACTTCATCGCGAGGACTTACGCCGATTTCCCCTGTCATGTAGCGGATGCAGCCTCTGGTCAAACTCATCAGTAGCACTTTGCCTGACTTCAGGTTAAGTGCATTTTCATCATAGGCATCAAGCATGAATTCGGACTCTTCCCGCAGCACAAATTGCGTGTCGTCATTGAGCAGAATCTGCAGTGAGCTGTCCGGTTCTGTTATGAGTCTTTGGCCGACCAGAATCGGACTGCGTCGCGAAAGCTGTTGAACTGTTCCATTCGGTTGCCGTGCAATGGCCTCTCCTTTCAGCACGACGATATGTCCCACTTCATCTGCAGCTTGCAATTGAGCCGGTGTAGAAGCGACCAACAGCATTGCAGTGAGCAGTGTGCGGATCATCCCCAGGCAAGTCGTATTAAAGGCGATACTGTTATGTTGCTTGCATGAGGCAGGCTTCACTGTAGGCTTCCTCATATTACTGTAACTGTGATAAAGCGAGTCCACGTTCTTCGAGTAAACGGATCACGCTGTCATCACCAACCAGGTGATCAACATCCAGATACACAAAATGCACACCGCCGGTCTGCATTATATTGATCAGCTGTTCTGCAAGCGCTGCATTGCGCTGTTCAAACATGAATGTGTAGAAGAAAGGTGTTCTGCTTTTTATGCTGCTGACCCATTGAGCATCCGGTTGTCCGTGTGTCCAGTTGTAATGGCTGTTGATGGCATTGCTGCGCATGGCATCCATGAGATTGTACAAATGCTGGAAATAATGGGTCTGGGCAAAGTCATTCATGCTGGCCAGGAAACGGTACCAGTCTGCTCTGGTTTCAAAGAGTGAATGAATTTTTTTACCCTGCATGACAGCAGTGCTGTATAACACATCTTGCGGGTTGGTCAGCTCGGTATCCAGACTGTCGATGAATTTGTAGTAGAAAGTAAACCAGGCCAACCATGGTTCCATGGCGCCGTAATTGACACTACCGAGATTCAGGCGCTGTGATTCAATTACTGAACGCTCGCCCATACTTACATCGAAATAATCGCGCAGTTGCAAATTACCGTAGCCCCTTTCCATGGCAACCGGATGCAGCGGTAACCCTGGACCCGGTGCCACTTCTGATCTTATGGTGGGAATGCCGCGCTCAGGATCTGCAGCAGGGACTTCAGTCCAGAAGTCCGTAGTTTGCGACATGGCAGTGTCTATTGACTCGCTTTGCCACGCCATATCTGCAGGAATTTCAGCGCCGCCGAGAATGTACAGCTTGCCTGCATCACTTTCGAGCATATACAGCAGGGGCTGGGCCTGAAGCGATAATGAGCAGAAAAGCAGCAAGACTGGAAAGAGAAATTTCAAAAACATGTTTCTGCGCCTAATGGCTGTCGCAATAATGCAAGCATATTGATCGTGGACCATTCAGGCAATCAATCATAACAGGCTTCATTCGGGAAAGGCTGGCATTCGATCCCGTTCGATTTGACCTTCCAGACAAACAAAAGCCCCACCGAAGCGGGGCTCTTGTCGCCGAGGAACTGCTTTTTACTTTGTTGGATAGTCGCGATAGGTCGGGCCGGTATAAAGCTGGCGAGGGCGACCGATCTTGAATGGATTGCTGATCATCTCGTGCCAGTGGGCAACCCAGCCGGGTGTGCGACCAGTGGCAAAAATCACAGTGAACAGGTTTACCGGAATGCCAATGGCCTTGAGTATGATGCCCGAATAGAAATCCACGTTGGGATAAAGATTCCTTTCCACAAAGTACTCGTCTTCAAGTGCAATTTTTTCCAGCTGCATGGCTATCTTCAACAACGGGTCGTCTTCCTTGCCCAGTTCCTTGAGTACATTCTGGCAGGCAGCACGCAATACTTTCGCACGCGGATCGAAATTCTTGTAAACACGGTGGCCGAAACCCATCAAACGGAAAGGATCGTCCTTGTCCTTGGCTTTTTTGATGTATTTGTCGATGTTTTTTGCATCGCCGATTTCGAACAGCATCTTGAGTACAGCTTCATTTGCGCCGCCATGCGCAGGTCCCCACAGTGCTGTGATGCCCGAGGAGATACAGGCATAAGGATTGGCTCCAGTGGAACCTGCCAAGCGTACTGTAGAGGTAGAGGCGTTCTGTTCATGGTCTGCATGGAGCAGGAAAATCTTGTCCATGGCATCTGCCAGTACCGGGCTGGGTACATAGTCTTCACAGGGCGTACCGAACATCATGTGCAAGAAGTTCTCACTGAAACTGAGATCGTTGCGTGGATACATGAAGGGATGGCCAATGGAATACTTGTAGGTCATTGCTGCAAGAGTAGGCATTTTGGCTATAAGGCGAAGCGCTGCGATCTTGCGATGGTCCTCATCATTGATGATGAGTGAGTCGTGGTAGAAAGCAGACAGGGCGCCTACCACGCCAACCATGATGGCCATTGGATGGGCATGGCGAGGAAAACCATTGAAGAAATGATTTATCTGCTCGTGCACCATGGTGTGATATCGAATGGCATTTACGAATTCGGATTTCTGTTTTGGATTCGGGAGTTCGCCATTGAGCAGGAGATAACAGCATTCAAGGTAGTCGGATTTCTCTGCCAGCTGTTCTATCGGGTATCCACGATAAAGGAGTATGCCTTTATCGCCATCTATATAGGTGATTTTTGACTCACACGAGGCTGTAGACATGAAGCCGGGGTCAAAAGTGAAAAGGTCTCTGGAAACGAGACTCCTTACATCTACTACATCCGGGCCGGTTGTACCTTCGTATACAGGCAGCTCTATTGTTTCGGACAGGCCATCAACGGATAACTGAGCTTTTTTCCCAGTCATATTCACTCCTCAGAATATAAAACCATGGTGAACAGCAGGGGGTGGTTGCTGTTGAACGGAGAGCCGCAACACTATCCTTGCAGCCTGATTTTGTCAAACAGGTTGCCGTAATTCATGAGTCTCATTTTTTGGCTTTGGTCTGCTTGCATAATTGGTGCAAGCTTATGTTTCACAAGGAAATTTGACCCGATTCAATGCCGGTGCACCGGGATGGGGCATTTGCGAAAGTCTATAAAAAATGATGGAAAATTGTTTATCAATGTTGAAAGAGTAGGGCATAATATCGCCGCTGGAATTAGGAAATTGAGGATTGATAGATATTATCAATCAATTATAAACTATATGATTTTTGGTGATTGTGCTGGTCTGCAGGTCTCACTGCCAATCCCTGAACCAAAGAGTAAACAAGCGTGAAAGACAAACGCCCCGTCAATCTGGATATCGGCACGATCCATTTGCCGCTTGCAGCACTGACCTCCATTACCCATCGTATTTCCGGTGTCATTCTTTTTGCAGGTATTGCCATTCTGCTTTGGCTTCTCCAGCGCTCGCTTGAAACTGAAGCGTCCTTCAACGAAGTCAGGGCTTTTTTTGAATCTCCCCTGTTGAAATTTGTTGTTTGGGGTACGCTCTCTGCCCTTTGCTATCACATGGTGGCAGGCGTCAAACATCTGCTTCTGGATGCAGGCATCGGAGAAACCAGGGAGGGCGGTCCTCTGGGTGCAAGAATAGTTATAGCGGTAAGTGCTGTTTTGATCATTCTGATGGGGGCCTGGATATGGTAACCAGTATCACCAGTCTTGGTAAGAATGGAATTTATGACTGGCTTGTGCAACGAGTCAGTGCTGTGGTTCTGCTGGCATGGTTTCTCTATGTCGGCTTTGAGGTTTTTACAGCTGATCCTCTCGACTATCTGGCATGGAAGGCCCTGTTTGCCCAAACCTGGATGCGTATTTTCACGCTTGTGGCGCTTGTTTCACTTTGTGCGCATGCCTGGATAGGCATGTGGACAATTTCCACTGACTATTTCACCACCAGAATTCTCGGATCTTCGGCAACAAGGGTCAGATTCCTGTTCCAGTTCGTTTGTCTGGTTGTGCTGATAGTCTATTTTGTCTGGTGCATACAAATTCTCTGGAGTATCTGAGCCTTGTCAAAGTTAAGAACACTGGCCTTTGATGGCGTGATCGTTGGCGGCGGCGGTTCCGGGTTGCGTGCTGCCTTGCAGTTGTCCCAATCGGGTTACAAAACTGCTGTCATCTCGAAAGTTTTCCCGACGCGTTCTCACACTGTTTCTGCCCAGGGCGGCATAACTTGCGCGATTGCGAGTACCGACCCCAACGATGACTGGCGCTGGCATATGTATGACACCGTCAAGGGCTCTGACTATATCGGTGATCAGGATGCCATTGAGTACATGTGCAGCGAAGGTCCCCAGGCTGTTTTCGAGCTTGAACACATGGGCATGCCTTTCTCACGTAACGAGGATGGCCGCATTTACCAGCGCCCCTTCGGTGGACAGTCCAAGGATTATGGCAAGGGTGGACAGGCTGCCCGCACCTGCGCCGCAGCTGACAGAACCGGCCATGCGCTGCTGCATACGCTCTATCAGGCCAATCTGAAAAACAACACGTTATTTTTCAATGAATGGTATGCGGTGGATATAGTGCGCAACCAGGACGGTGCTGTCGCTGGTGTAGTCGCCATTTGTATGGAAACCGGCGAGGTTGTCTATATCAAGTCAAAGGCCACAGTGTTTGCCACGGGTGGTGCAGGCCGGATCTATGCTTCTACAACCAATGCCCTGATCAATACCGGTGACGGTATCGGAATGGCCTTGCGTGCAGGATTTCCGATGCAGGACATGGAAATGTGGCAGTTTCATCCAACCGGTATTGCCGGTGCCGGCGTCCTGGTAACAGAAGGCTGCCGTGGTGAGGGTGGTTACCTGATCAACAAGAATGGTGAGCGCTTCATGGAGCGATATGCACCCAATGCCAAAGACCTGGCAGGCAGGGATGTGGTTGCACGCTCCATGGTGCTGGAAATCCTTGAAGGTCGCGGTTGTGGCCCGGAAGGCGACCATGTGCTGCTCAAGCTCGACCATCTGGGTGAAGCAACCCTGAACGCCAAATTGCCGGGAATTCTCGAGCTTTCCAGAACCTTTGCCCATGCTGATCCTGTCAAGGAGCCGATTCCGGTAGTGCCCACCTGCCATTACATGATGGGCGGCATACCTACCAACAAGTTTGGCCAGGCGCTCACGACAGATGCCGAGGGCAACGACAGGATCATTGATGGTTTCTTTGCCGTTGGCGAGGCTGCCTGTGTTTCGGTTCATGGCGCGAATCGTCTTGGTGGCAACTCCCTGACAGACCTGATTGTGTTCGGTCGTGCTGCCGGCATCCAGATCGAGAAAATGCTGAGTCAGGGCCTTGAGCAGCGCGAAGCATCAGAGTCAGACATTGAAGCTGCCATGGCACGACTGAACCGTCTCAATGCCAGCACCAGCGGTGAAAAGGTGCCGGTCCTGCGCAAGGAGCTGCAGAACATCATGCAAAATCATTTCGGCGTATTCCGCACCGGTGATTTCATGCGCGAAGGTATCCAGAAACTTGCAGTGCTGCGTGAACGTATCCAAAACGTCAGTCTTGAAGACAAGAGTAATGCCTTCAACACCGCAAGAATTGAAGCACTTGAGCTGGAGAACCTCTTCGAGGTTGCCGAGGCAACAGCCATTGCCGCTGAAGGCAGAACCGAAAGTCGTGGCGCTCATGCGCGTGATGACTACAAGGAAAGAGATGATGAAAACTGGCTGTGTCATTCACTGTATTTCCCCGGTGACAAAAAACTCGGGAGAAGGGCAGTAAATTTCACGCCGAAAACAGTACCGACATTCGAGCCGAAAATCAGGACCTACTGATTCCTGGATTTTTTTAAGAACTGCAGACAGACGAACTACAGACAAAGGTAAAGCCACAGTGCTAGTCAGTATCTATCGTTACAACCCGGAAACCGACACAAAGCCGCGCATGCAGGATTACCAGATTGAATTGCCGCAAGGCAAGGACATGATGGTGCTTGATGTATTGCAACTGGCCAAGGATCAGGATGCCACTGTGGCGTATCGCCGCTCATGTCGCGAAGGCGTGTGTGGTTCCGATGGCATCAACATGAATGGCAAGAACGGTCTGGCCTGTATCACGCCGGTTTCATCTGTGGTGAAGGCTGGTCGACTGATCCTGCGTCCGTTGCCAGGCCTTCCGGTCATCAGGGATCTGGTTGTGGACATGAGTGCCTTCTACAAACAGTACGAGCGCATCAAGCCCTATCTGCAGAACGATGATCCCCCTCCTGCTATTGAGCGTCTACAGTCACCAGAGGATAGGGCAAAACTCGATGGATTGTACGAATGTATCCTGTGTGCGTGCTGCTCTACCAGCTGTCCTTCTTTCTGGTGGAATCCGGAAAAATTCGTGGGTCCGGCAGGCTTGCTGCAGGCTTACCGCTTTCTGGCTGACAGTCGCGACACACATACTGAACAAAGACTTGCCGAACTTGAGGATCCCTTCAGCGTTTTCCGCTGCAGGGGGATCATGAACTGCGTGTCTGTTTGCCCCAAAGGCCTTAATCCCACCAAAGCCATCGGCCATATCAGGGATATGCTGCTGGAAAGAGGGATCTGATTACCCGTCAACGGGATTCTATTCAGTAAATCAACGCCGCCGCTGTAAAAGCAATAACAAGTCAAACAGCGGGGCAGCAGCCAGAGGCTGCAGGGTAAAGGTAAAGAAAAATGCAGGAGAACTTGCGGGAACTCATGCTCAAAACCGGGCATATTTCAGGTGGCAACCTGGATTATGTGGAAGGTCTGTTTGAAAGCTGGATGGCAGACCCTTCTTCCGTTTCACAGCAGTGGCAACAGTATTTCAGTGAACTGCCGGTTGTACCGGGCAATACAAAAAGCGATGTCAGCCATGCAGGTATAGTGCGCAGCTTTACCGGGCTGCCAAGGCGCAGCGATGGTTTGTCTGTCAGTGTTGCTGACAGCCGGACACCGGGAAGTATCGAACATGAAGCCAAACAGGTTGCTGTTGTCCAGCTGATCAGTTCATACCGTGTTCGCGGTCATCAACATGCAAGGCTTGACCCTCTTGGTCTGATGCACAGGGAAGACGTGCCTGATCTACAGCTTGAATTCCACAAGCTCTCGGCTGCAGACAACAACACCATGTTCCGCACGCAGCCAATGTACGTTCCCCATGAAGCAGCCTCTCTTGGTGAAATTGTCTCCACTCTGGAAGATATCTATTGCAGTTCCATTGGCTATGAGTTCATGCATATTGTGAATCTCGAGGAAAAACAGTGGATACAGAAGCGCATTGAAGTAAATGGTGGCAAACCGAATTTTTCCAATGAAACCAGGCTGCATATCCTGGAGCGCCTGAGTTCTGCAGAAGGTCTCGAAAAGCATCTTGATTCGAAATACCCTGGCACAAAGCGTTTCGGACTTGAAGGTGCTGAAAGTCTTATTCATGCCCTTGATGACATCATCCAGAGAGCAGGCACCAATGGAGCAAAGGAAATTGTCATTGGTATGGCGCACCGTGGTCGTCTGAACGTGCTGGTAAATATTCTGGGCAAGAATCCGTCAGTGCTTTTTGATGAGTTCGAGGGCCGGGCTCGATACAACAGTTCCGGTGACGTTAAATACCATCAGGGTTTTTCTTCCAATATCCAGACACCGGGCGGCGAAGTGCATTGCAGCATGGCATTCAACCCTTCCCATCTGGAAATCGTATCTCCTGTGGCGGTTGGCTCGGTAAGAGCCCGACAGGATCGTCGCAAGGATCCCCTGGGAGATTCTGTACTACCGATACTCATCCATGGTGACGCTGCATTTGCAGGTCAGGGTGTGGTGATGGAAACATTCCAGCTCTCACAGACACGCGCCTATACAACAGGTGGCAGCGTACACATCATCATCAACAATCAGGTAGGTTTCACCACCAGTCGCCAGGATGATGCGCGTTCAACAGAATACTGCACAGACATCGCAAAAATGGTGCAGGCACCTATTTTCCATGTGAATGGAGATGATCCTGAAGCTGTGATGTTTGTTACCCAGCTGGCTCTGGATTTCAGGAACACATTCAAGAAAGACGTGGTGGTGGATATCGTCTGTTATCGCCGTCGCGGCCATAACGAAACCGATGAGCCGGCTTCCACGCAGCCTCTCATGTACAAGACCATTCGTAGCCTGCCCAGCACAAGAACACTTTATGTCGAGAAGCTGATCAGTGAAGGTCTGTTGTCTGAAACAGAAGCTGACGAGATCAATTCCAGTTACCGCAAGGCGCTGGATGAAGGCACTCACGTGGTTAAAAGCCTGGTAACTGCCCCCAACACTGCGCTCTATGTGGATTGGCGACCGTATCTCGGGCATGACATGAACATGCCCTGCGATACAACCATCCATATTGAAAAACTCAAGGAGCTGGGTGAGAAAATTATCCAGTTGCCTGACGGTTTCAGTGTGAATCGCCAGGTTGCCAAGGTTTATGATGACAGGGGCAAAATGGCCAAAGGCGAGCAGCCACTGGATTGGGGTTGTGCGGAACTGCTGGCCTATGCATCGCTGGTCGACAGCAACTACAAGGTTCGCATAACCGGACAGGATGTCGGCAGGGGAACCTTCTCGCACAGGCACGCAGTGGTTTACAACCAGAATACAGGTAAAACCTGGGTGCCTTTGCGTTTTATCAGCGAGTCGCAGCGCAAGTTTGTCATCTACGACTCCATTCTGTCTGAAGAAGCTGTACTTGCCTTTGAATACGGTTATGCGACAACGCGTCCTGACGCACTGGTAATATGGGAAGCCCAGTTCGGAGATTTTGCCAACGGTGCTCAGGTGGTCATCGACCAGTTCCTGTCCAGTGGTGAGTACAAATGGGAGCGTCTCTGTGGACTTGTGCTTTTACTGCCGCATGGCTATGAAGGGCAGGGGCCTGAACACTCTTCTGCCAGACTGGAGCGTTTCCTTCAGCTTTGTGCCCAGCAGAATATGCAGGTCTGTGTGCCGACTACACCTGCCCAGGTTTTCCACATGATTCGCAGGCAGGTTGTGCGTCCTCTTCGCAAACCCCTGATCGTGATGACTCCCAAGAGCCTTTTGCGTCACAAGGAAGCAGTTTCCTCGCTTGAGGAGCTTGCAAATGGTTGCTTCCAGACGGTGATTGGGGAGACTGATCAGCACAAGTCAGAGGAAATCACCAGAGTAGTTCTTTGCAGTGGCAAGGTGTATTACGAGCTCAGGGCAAAGCGTCGTGAACAGGGCCTGGATCATGTAGCAATACTGCGTCTGGAACAGTTGTATCCGTTTCCGGAAGAACTGCTGGAAGAACTGATAGCACCCTATACCAATCTTGAGAAAGTAGTCTGGTGTCAGGAAGAGCCAATGAATATGGGTGCCTGGTATCCGAGCCAGCATCACATGAAAAATGTGATTGCCAGGCATAACCCGAAACTCTCGCTTGATTATGCAGGACGAGAAGCATCTGCTTCTCCGGCTGCAGGTTATATGGCGCTGCATTTGCGGGAACAGGAACACCTTATCAAGGATGCCCTTGACCTGAATTGAAGCCGGATTGAACACAGCACTGAAATTTACTGAAAAAAGGAATTGCCATGGCGATTGAAATCAAAGCACCTACACTGCCCGAGTCCGTGCCGGACGGGACAGTAGCAACCTGGTACAAGAAAGAAGGCCAGGCCATTAAACGTGACGAACTGTTGGTGGATATTGAAACCGACAAGGTACTGCTGGAAGTTGTATCACCTGCAGATGGTGTGTTGACCAGCATCCGCAAGGGCGAGGGTGTAACCATCGTCAGCAATGAAGTGCTGGCCGTCATCGAGGAGGGTGCTGTTGCTGAAGCCCCGGAGCCTGTAGCTGAATCTGCTGCTCCAGCGCCGGTTGCCGCAAAGGCTGAAGAAGACAAGAGTGGAGTCGAGGTTCTGATGAGTCCTGCTGCACGCAAGCTCATCGAGGAAAACAACCTTGATCCCAATTCGGTACCCAGTACCGGCAAGGACGGCCGCATCACCAAGGAAGATGTTGTCAATTTCATGAGCACTGGTGCTCCGGAAAAACCTGCTGCCGCAGCGCCAGCGCCTGCAGTAACTGTTGAAGCACCTGCCGGCAGCAGAACAGAGCAGCGTGTGCCGATGACGCGTCTGCGAGCCAAGGTTGCTGAAAGACTGCTGCAGGCAACCCAGAGCACTGCCATGTTGACCACCTTCAACGAAGTCAACATGGGGCCCGTCATGGAGCTGCGGAAAAAATACAAGGACCTGTTCGAGAAGAAACACGATGGTGTGCGTCTCGGTTTCATGTCTTTCTTCGTCCGTGCAAGTGTGGAAGCCCTGAAGCGATTCCCTGCAGTGAATGCATCAATTGATGGCAATGACATCATCTATCACGGCTATCAGGATATCGGTGTTGCTGTTTCATCTCCGAGAGGGCTGGTTGTTCCAGTGCTGCGGGATGCAGATGCCATGAGCTTTGCCGGCATTGAAAAGGCAATTTCAGATTTTGGCGTTAAAGCAAAAGACGGAAAACTGAGCATTGATGAAATGACCGGAGGAACCTTCACCATATCAAATGGAGGTGTATTCGGATCATTGCTGTCTACGCCAATTCTCAATCCGCCACAAACCGCCATTCTGGGCATGCACAAGATCCAGGAGCGCCCAATGGCTGAAAATGGCCAGGTGGTGATCCAGCCAATGATGTATCTGGCACTTTCCTACGACCATCGAATGATCGATGGCAAGGAAGCTGTTCAGTTCCTGGTTACCATCAAGGAACTGCTTGAAGACCCAGCCAGAATCTTTCTTGAAGTCTGAAACGGAAAATTACTATGTCAGCTGATTATGATGTGATTGTGATAGGCGCCGGTCCAGGTGGCTATGTCGCTGCAATCAAGGCAGCACAACTCGGTCTGAAAACTGCCTGTGTTGAAAAATGGGTGGATGAACAAAGCAAGGTAGTGCTCGGTGGTACCTGTCTCAATACTGGCTGCATACCTTCCAAGGCCCTGCTTGATTCATCCCACAAATACATGGAAACGGTGAAGCACTTTGATGCGCACGGGATCAAGGTGGGAAAGGTTGAGCTTGATGTGCCGGCCATGATCGAGCGCAAGGCCAAGGTGGTCAAACAGCTGACCGGAGGTATTGGTGGGCTGTTCAAGGCAAATGGTGTAACCAGCATTATCGGCAAGGGTAAATTGCTGAAGGGCAACAAGGTGGAAGTGACTGCCACAGACGGCAGCAAACAAACCCTTTCAGCTACCAATGTCATACTGGCAGCAGGTTCAGTGCCTGTGGAAATTCCACCGACCCCACTGCAGGATGATGTGATAGTCGATTCCACCGGTGCTCTGGAATTCCAGAGTGTACCAAAACGACTGGGCGTTATAGGTGCTGGTGTAATCGGTCTGGAGCTCGGTTCAGTCTGGTCCAGGCTTGGCTCTGAAGTGGTCGTACTGGAAGCAGTGGATGCCTTCCTGCCAACAGTAGACCAGCAGATTGCCAGGGAAGCGAAAAAAATCCTGACCAAACAGGGGCTGGATATCCGGCTCGGTGCGAAAGTCACCGGCAGCAAAGTCTCAAAAGGCAAAGCGCCGAAGGTTACAGTGCAGTACACAGACAGTGAAGGCAACAAGGAAGAAGTGTTCGACAAGCTGATTGTATGTGTCGGTCGCAAACCCTATACAGCCGCTCTTCTGGCTGATGATTGTGGTGTAAGCAAGGATGAGCGCGGCTTCATCAAGGTGGATGATCATTGTGCCACTGGCGTTCCTGGAGTTTATGCAGTCGGGGATCTGGTGCGGGGTCCTATGCTGGCTCACAAGGCCTCGGAAGAAGGAGTCATGGTTGCCGAAAATATTGCGGGTCACAAGGCCAGCATGAATTACGGGTTGATTCCGGCCGTTATCTATACTCACCCTGAAATAGCTTCTGTCGGCAAAACTGAAGAACAGTTGAAGGCAGAAGGTGTTGAATACAAAACCGGCGTTTTTCCTTTTGCTGCAAGTGGTCGGGCACTGGCGGCCGATGATGCAGACGGAATGGTCAAGATCATTGCTGATGCGAAAACAGATCGTGTTGTGGGCTGTCACATAATAGGTCCCTCAGCTGCTGATTTGCTGCAGACTGTTGCACTTGGTATGGAGTTCAGTACAAGTGCAGAAGATATCGGCATGACCGTGTTCTCTCATCCTGCGCTCTGCGAAGCAGTTCACGAAGCAGCGCTCGCGGTCAATGGACATGCCATTCATATAGCCAACAGGAAAAAACGGTAATCTTTCCCGGGGTCCAGGTCCGGCACCCCTGGATTTGTTTGGTCAGACCTGCATGAGCGGTGCAGCCCCTTGAATCAGAGTACAGAACAGGAAGCATTCAATGAATTTACATGAATACCAGGCAAAGCAGTTGTTTGCCGAGTACGGGCTTCCGGTGTCAACAGGTTATGCCTGTGACACGCCGGAGGAGGCAGCTGATGCTGCAGACAGGATTGGTGGCAGCCAGTGGGTGGTAAAAGCACAGGTGCATGCCGGTGGCCGGGGCAAGGCTGGTGGTGTAAAGCTGGTTTCCAGCAAAGACGAAATCAGGGCATTTGCCAGCCAGTGGCTGGGCAAGAATCTGGTGACCTATCAGACAGACAAGAATGGCCAGCCAGTGAGCAAAATCCTGGTGGAGTCCTGCACCGATATCGACAGGGAGCTTTATCTTGGCGCTGTTGTGGATCGTGCATCGCGCCGTATTGTTTTCATGGCTTCCACTGAAGGTGGTGTGGAAATTGAAAAGGTGGCACATGAAACGCCGGAAAAAATTCTCAAGGCAACCATAGACCCGCTTACAGGTGCCCTGCCTTTCCAGGGGCGGGATCTCGCTTTCCGGTTGGGGCTCAATTCAGAACAGGTAAAGCAGTTTACAAGGATATTTCTGGGTCTTGCGAAACTGTTTGAGGAATGCGATTTGTCCCTGCTGGAAATCAACCCGCTGGTGATCACCAAAGCAGGAAACCTGCATTGTCTGGACGCCAAGCTGAACATTGATGGCAATGCACTGTACCGTCAGCCAAAAATCAAGGGTATGCATGACCCTTCCCAGGATGACCCGCGTGAAGCGCATGCTGCCAAATGGGAACTCAACTATGTTGCTCTGGATGGCAATATCGGCTGTATGGTCAATGGTGCCGGACTTGCAATGGGGACCATGGATATTGTCAAACTGCATGGTGGACAGCCTGCCAACTTCCTCGATGTTGGTGGTGGAGCGACAAAGGAGCGTGTTACAGAAGCATTCAAGATCATTCTGTCCGACAGTAATGTCAAGGCAGTGCTGGTGAACATATTTGGCGGAATAGTGCGTTGTGATCTGATAGCAGAAGGCATCATTGGCGCTGTGAATGAAGTTGGTGTTGAAGTGCCGGTTGTCGTGCGGCTTGAGGGCAACAATGCCGATGTGGGTGCCAAAGTGCTGGCAGATAGCGGTCTCAACATCATTGCTGCAACAAGTCTGACAGATGCTGCGCAGCAGGTAGTGAAAGCAGCAGGAGGTGCAGCATGAGCATATTGCTGAACAGGAATACAAAGGTTATCTGCCAGGGTTTTACCGGCTCGCAGGGCACTTTCCATTCAGAACAGGCCATCGCCTATGGCACCGCAATGGTAGGTGGTGTCACACCAGGCAAGGGTGGACAAACCCATCTTGGCCTGCCTGTATTCAATACAGTTGCTGACGCAGTGAATGATACCGGTGCTGAGGCATCTGTCATCTATGTGCCTGCTGCATTCTGCAAGGACTCGATACTTGAGGCTGCATTTGCAGGTATCAAGCTCATAGTATGCATTACTGAAGGCATTCCCACACTGGACATGCTCACGGTAAAAGTGAAATGCGATGAGCTTGGTGTCAGGCTTATAGGGCCCAATTGTCCGGGTGTGATCACGCCCGGCGAGTCCAAGATCGGCATCATGCCCGGCCATATCCACAAACCTGGCAAGGTAGGCATAGTTTCCCGTTCCGGTACGCTGACCTATGAGGCTGTCAAACAGACGACTGATCATGGTTTTGGGCAATCAACTTGCGTGGGAATTGGCGGGGACCCGATACCCGGCTCCAATTTCATAGATATTCTTAGTTTGCTGGAAAATGACGGGCAAACCGAAGCCATCGTAATGATTGGTGAAATCGGTGGCAGCGCCGAAGAGGAGGCGGCTGCCTTTATCAAGTCCAATGTCACCAAGCCGGTTGTTTCCTATATCGCTGGTGTCACTGCCCCTCCCGGCAAGCGTATGGGCCATGCTGGAGCAATCATTGCAGGTGGCAAGGGCACGGCAGAAGAGAAATTTGCTGCTCTGCAGGCTGCGGGTGTTACTACAGTCAGAAGTCTGGCTGATATCGGGGATGGCCTGAAAAGGGCCACAGGCTGGAAATAACTGCCACCAAACGGGGCAAACCAGCCTCAATTTGGGGATGTCTGAAAAGAAAGCAGGCCATGTGCCTGCTTTTTTGTTGTCCCGCCGATTGACTGACTCTCAAGTCAGTATTCACCGCGTTGTCACGGATTGGAAATGAGAAGAGTTCTTTTTTGATATTCGATACTTACACTCTGAATTTCAGTTAATTTTTTCCCATATAAAGTGTTCATTCCGCCAGAACTATTTGTTATGCTCGGCGCCCTGTGTAATAAGGGACAAGGTTTACAGGGACCGGACCAGCAGGTTCCAGATGCTTCTTTCTTTTGAATGGAGCAGTGCTGGTTTGGCTGCCAACGCAGGTAAATGATTCATTTGAGTCAGAAGAGCTGTGATTCAGAAAGTGTCATTATAAGAATTACTGCTGTTGCAAAGTGGACAGCGGAATCATTTGTGGGGATAAACTCGATACAGTAATTTGCACATGCCGTTTCCTGGATATTTCATGCTGGCAGGAACCCAGGCTGTGTGGACAGTATTAATTTTCAATAAGTGGGACTACACATGAACTACCATCGTTTCAAGAAGAAAGCCCTTGCTCCTCTGGTCGTACTGCCGGCCATTCTCGGGGTGGGCATTGCCCAGGCTCAGGATACAGTCATTGATACAACCGGTATCAACGACAGCACAGCCATTGCCGCTCAGGCATTCCAGGCAGCAGCCGAGTCCCAGGCTCGCATCAACCGTCTTTCAGACAGCGCTGATGAAGCCCTGAGCCAATACAAGGAACAGGCTAAACTTGTAGATGGCCTTGAGGTTTACAACGCCCAGTTGCGAAGAACCATTGCAGAGCAGGAGCGCACAATTGCGCAGTACGACAGGTCCATTGAAGAAGTGGCCGAACTGCAGCGTCAGGTTGCGCCATTGATGGAACGCATGATGGCTGCTCTGGAACAGTTTGTTGAACTCGATGTTCCCTTCCAGCTTGAATCCCGTCGCGACCGTCTTGCCCTTATCCGCGATACCTTTGACGAATCAAACGTCAACGTCGCAGAAAAATTCCGCCTGGTACTTACTGCCTATCAGCAGGAAATCAACTATGGTCGTTTGATCGCCCATTACACAGGTACCCTTGAGCTTAATGGCCAGGTTCGTGACGTGGACTTTCTGCGTGTAGGGCGTATAGCCCTGCTGTACCAGACCAGTGACCAGACTTCCACTGGTGTATGGGACAAGGATGCAAAACAGTTTGTTGAGCTTGGCAATGATTACCGACGCCCTGTAGCTGAGGGTATTCGTATGGCTCAGCAACTTGCCACCTTGGAAATTCTCGAACTGCCGATCAATGCTCCGGAGTAATAGCAATGAAATTTATCAAGCACATAACCCTGACCCTGGCTACGGTGTCACTTTGCATACTCGGATCTTCCACCTTTGCCCAGAACCAGGCAGCTTCGCTGGCTGAATTGCAGACACTGGTCAATGAGCGCAGATTGAGTGAAACAGATGAAATGCGCCAGCGTGAACAGCAATTCCAGCAGAATGTGAATCAGAGACAGGCCCTGCTCAATGAAATGGAGCAGCGTCGTGAAGCTGAAGAAGCTGAATCTGTTCGTCTTGAGGCTGTTTACAACGAAAACGAACTGATCAAGGCCCAGCGCTTTGAAACCTTGCAGGAACGCAAAGGTGACCTGACAGAATTGTTCGGTACCATCAATGGCGTTGTAAACGATACCCGTTCAACTTTTGAACAGTCCCTGATATCTGCCCAGTTCCCCGGTCGTGAAAATTTCCTCGGTGAACTGGCTGCAATCATGGGTGATGACTCCCTGCTGCCAACAATCGAACAACTTGAAACACTCTGGTCATTCCTGCTCCAGGAAATGGTTGAGTCCAGCAAGGTCAGCAAGTTCACCACAGATGTAGCTGAGCCTGACGGAACCCAGGGCACTGCAGAAGTTGTGCGAATTGGTGCCTTCAACATTGTTTCCAATGGTCGTTATCTGGAATACGATTCAACAACCAAACGTTTGAGCGTGCTGGCTCGTCAGCCAACCTCTCCAACTGACTATACTGAAACTGCTTCTGCCATCCAGGGTGCAAGCGGTGGATTCACCAGAGTAGGTATTGATCCTACTGGTCCAAGCGGCGGCACTTATCTTTCAGCATTGATCAGCAGCCCGTCATTCCAGGAAAGATACTGGGAGCAGGGTGGTACTATCGGCAAGATAATCATTGGTGTGGGCTGTTTTGCCATGTTGCTGGGTATAGTCCGTCTTATTACCCTTACCATTGTGGGCGCCAAGGTGAGCAGTCAGCTGAAAACCCCTAACGCACCGAAGAAAAACAATCCGCTTGGTCGTGTACTCATGGTTTATGAGAGCGACAAGAGCATGGATATCGAAACCCTCGAGCTCAAACTGGGTGAGGCTATCCTGTCTGAAACACCCAAACTGGAGCGATTCCTGACTTTGCTCAAGATCATCTCCACAGTATCTCCGCTGCTGGGTCTGCTTGGTACTGTTACCGGTATGATTACAGTGTTCCAGGCAATTACATTGTTCGGTACAGGTGATCCGAAAATCATGGCTGGCGGTATTTCCGGCGCTCTGGTTACCACCGTGCTGGGTATCGTGGTTGCGGTACCGACCATTCTGATGCATACAGTGGTCAAGAGCCGTGCCGACCGTGTAATTCATATCATGGAAGAGCAAGCCACCGGCATTATTGCCAGAAGAGCAGAGGCTGGTAACAAGTAAGCCAGCCATTGCGGAGTAATAATTATGGATTTGCAATTCATGTTTGGAGAATGGCGCGAGTCTATCGCTGTTTTCATGGACAGGGGTGGCCCGGTGCTGAACCTCATTGCCATTCTCCTGTTTGTAAAATGGACCCTTCTGCTGGAGCGATTCTGGTTTCTGGCTACGGTTCACAAGAAAAATGAAGTTGCGGCCATGAATGAATGGAATGCCAGGACTGATAAAAAGTCCTGGTATGCCCACGCCATTCGGCAGCAGTTGATTTCCAGGGTTACGATGGACCTCAAGTCCACGATTCCCATAATTGAGGTACTGGTAGTTATCTGCCCACTGTTCGGGTTGTTGGGCACGGTAACCGGAATGATTGAAGTGTTCTACGTCATGGCAGTTTCTGGTGGTGGTGATGCCAAGCAGATGTCTGGTGGAGTTGCTCGCGCAACCATACCTACCATGGCAGGGATGGTTGGTGCACTTTCAGGCATTTTTGCCAGTAACTGGCTCAAAATGAAAACCGGTCGGGTACTTGAGTGGTTTGAAGACCACATGACGATTGAGCACAGCTGATCAAGCAAACATATTGTTTATCGGATGGTATTAGCCACCTTCGGCAAGCGCCCCACCAAGTGTAGGGCGCTTCAGGAAACCAAAGAAAGTATATATATATGAAAAGCTTATCAAAAATGAAGGATGACGAGGGGGCCGGTGAAATCGACCTCACTCCCATGCTTGATGTGGTATTTATCCTGCTCATCTTCTTTATCGTGACTTCTGTTTTCGTCAAGGAAGCAGGTTACGATGTGACCAGGCCTGTTGCATCTACCACTGAGTCCATTACAGTAGAGCCTATACTTATTGCTGTTTCTCCTGCCGGAGAAGTATGGATGGACGGAGATGTGGTATTGCCAAGGAACCTGAGGCTCAGAATTGAGCAGAGACTTGCAGAAACCCCCAATGCGGGAGTAGTGATACAGGCCGACCAGGATTCAACGAATGAGCATGTTCTGGAGATCATGAATGCCGCTCGTGAAGCACAGGTAGCCTCAATTCAGATAGCAGCAGAGGATTAAGAGATATGGTCAGAATCATCAATCTTGCTATTGCACTGTTATTGGCTTCGGCAGTTACTTTTGGCTTGTTCTTTCTCATGCAGTTCCTGATTGCAATGGATGCAACCCAGCCGGAGAAAGGTGAGTCGATAAAGATTGCCGATATCACAATGCCTGACATTGAGATTGAAGTGCAACGTGTGCAACCCAAGCCTGAAGTGCCGGATGAACCAGAAGATATTCCGGATCTGCCGGAACCCGAGTTCAACGTCAATGCACCGTCTACCGAAGGTATCCAGGTATCGCGTGTAAACATCGATGTTGGTGATCTGGGTGGTGGCGTAGGGATTTCAGCAGCTGACGCTGAATATCTGCCGATCGTTGTTATCCAGCCCCAGTATCCGCAACGTGCCCTGCAGCGCGAAATAGAAGGCTGGTGCCAGGTAATGTTTACTGTGGATGAAAACGGTGGTGTACAGGATGCGATGGTTGTAGATGCCGATCCGCCGAATATTTTTGATTCAGCATCTCTGAGGGCAGTTGCCCGTTTCAAATTCAACCCCAGAACGGAAAATGGCCAGCCGGTAAAAACACCCGGTGTGCAATATGTATTCCGTTTCAATCTTGCTCAAGAATAAGGAGAGATGCCAATGATCAAATCCGTATTCAGCAAGGCAGGCATACTGGGAATGGCTTCATTGGCAGCACTTTACATGCTGCCGGTTGCAGACTCTGCTGTTTCAGGTATCAATCTCTTTACAAGCAATGCGCAGGCAGCTGAAGAAGAAGGTAGACGTCCACCACCTTCAACCCGCCAGGCCGGCACTCTTACCCAGCAGGTCTTCTCCCGCATTACCGAAGTCATGGAATTGCGCGACATGGAAGATATCGCAGGTGCCCGGGCAGTGCTTGATGAAATCAGGGCCTTGTATGACCGTGGCAGGCTGAACGATTTCGAAACCTATACCATGTGGCAGTTCTATGCGAGTCTGGACCAGACCGAAGAAAACTATCCGGGTGCGCTTAGCTACTACAGGCGTATGCTGGAAGTCGACAACCTCTCTCCAGACCAGATCGAGCAGACCTGGTTCTATATAGGCTCTTTCCATTTCGTGCTTGAAGAGTATCGGGAAGCGATTGATGCCTTCGAAACCTACAATGAGATTGCCATTGAGCCCAATGATGCAGTTTATCTGCGAATAGCTTCCGCCTACTACTCGATAGAAGAGTATGCCAATGCACTGCCGGCGATCAGAAAGAACATGGAGCTGGTCAGAGCCAAAGGCGAAATGGTTCCACAATCAACCTACGGGTTGTTTCGTGCTGTTTATCTGACCCTGGAAGACTACCAGAATGCCTACCAGGTACTGCGTGAAATGGTTGTACTGTTCAATGATCCTGCAGACTGGGGTCTTCTTGCCCAGCTTGCTGGCCAACTCGAACGCTTTGCTGAACAGGCGCAACTGTATTATGTGGCTGAAACCGGCGGTTATCTGGATTCTGAAAATGAATACATCCAGCTGGCCTCCCAGTTGTACAATAATGAAAACCCCGTTGGCTGTGCCCAGATGATCAAGAAGGGTATGGAAAATGGCCTGATTGAGGAAGATGAAGACAATCTTTCCTTTATCGCGCAGTGTTACCAGCTTGCCCGTGAGGACTCCTTGGCACTGCCGTATCTGGAAAGAGCTGCAGCCATGTCTGATGACGGAGAACTCTATGCCCGGCTTGGCAGGGTCTACATGACACTGGATGACATGGACAAGGCAGCTGATGCTTTTGAAGCAGCTTTTGACAAAGGAGGCTTGGGTCGGCCAGATCAGGTTTACCTGACCCAGGCAAGAGCCTACATGGAGCTCAATCGTTATGATGAAGCCCTGCAGGCTGCCCGCAATGCCGGCAGGGATGAGCGAAGTGCAGGTACGGCCCGTACCTGGGTTACCGTTCTGACCAATGAAAAGGCACGCTATGACACCCTGCAGAACCAGCGCAGGGATCTGGCGGAATTCATTCGTCCGGTACGCTAGACAAAACTGTTATGAAAACGCACCTTCGGGTGCGTTTTTTTTGCCTGTTCAAGTCACCTGACCCGGAACATCAATCTCGCCCTCTTGCAATTTTTCGCCTTGAAATTCATGAACCTGACCCCATTAGTGGTGCATTGATACCAATGCACAACCCCGGGAGATCCAGTCATGGGAGCAGCCGAAAAACAAACCCTTGGTTTCCAGACAGAAGCCAAACAGCTTCTGCATCTGATGATTCATTCCTTGTACAGCAACAAGGAAATATTCCTGCGAGAACTCATTTCCAATGCCTCAGATGCAGCAGACAAGCTGCGTTTTGAAGCTCTCGCAAATGATGCCCTGTATGAAGGCAATGCTGAACTCAGCATCAGGGTTGATGTGGATTCTGAACACAATACGATCTCAATAACCGATAACGGCATAGGCATGACCCGGGAAGAGGTTATTGAAAATCTGGGTACCATCGCCAAATCAGGCACTGCGCAGTTCCTGAAGAATCTGACAGGTGACCAGAAGAAGGATTCCCAGTTGATTGGCCAGTTCGGTGTTGGATTCTATTCATCCTTTATCGTTGCCGACAAAGTGGAAGTGTTCACCAGAAAAGCCGGAGATGCACCAGAAAGCGGAACACGCTGGGAATCGACCGGTGAAGCAGATTTTACGATAGAGCCTGTGGATCGGCTGGAGAGAGGCACCACTGTGGTTTTGCATCTCAAAACCGAGGCAAAGGAATATGCGGAGCCCTATCGTGTTCGCAGTATTGCCAAAAAATACGCTGATCATATTTCCATACCGGTGCTGATGGAAAAGCAGGTGTTTGGTGAGCAGGAACAAGGTGAAGAAGGGAATGCTGAAGAGAAGCCCAAAGAGTTCGAGGCAGTCAACACAGCCAAGGCGCTTTGGGTGCGTTCAAGATCTGATGTGACTGAAGATGAATACAAGGAATTCTACAAACATGTAAGCCATGATTTCAGTGAGCCTCTGGACTGGAGTCACAACCGTGTTGAAGGAAAGCTGGAATATACCAGCCTGCTTTACATCCCAGCGAAGGCCCCATTTGACCTGTGGAACCGTGATGGTGCACGCGGATTGAAGCTCTACGTGCAGCGCATTTTCATCATGGATGATGCAGAGCAATTTCTGCCGCTCTACCTGCGCTTCATCAAGGGTGTGGTCGATTCCAATGACCTGTCTCTTAACGTCAGTCGCGAAATCCTGCAGCAGGATCCTGCTGTTGAATCCATGAAAAGCGCCCTGACCAAGCGTGTTCTCGACATGCTGGAAAAACTCAAGAATAAGGAGTTCGAAAAATACCAGTCATTCTGGCAGGAATTCGGCAATGTGCTGAAAGAAGGCCCGTCAGAAGACTATGCCAACAGGGAAAAGATTGCCAAATTGCTGCTTTTTGCATCGACCCATACCGGTGAAGCAGCCCAGGACCAGTCTCTTGAAGGCTATGTGGGCAGAATGAAGGAAGGACAGAACAAGATTTACTACATTGCCAGTGAAACCCACAATACTGCCAGAAACAGCCCCCATCTTGAGGTGTTCCGCAAGAAAGGCATTGAGGTGCTGCTGCTGTCGGATCGTGTAGACGAATGGCTGATGAGCCATCTGGCAGAATTTGACGGAAAGTCCTTCCAGGATATCACCAAGGGTGAACTGGATCTGGGCACTCTGGACAGTGAAGAAGAAAAAGAGAAACACAAAGCCGAAGACGAAAAGGCCAAACCTTTCCTGGAGCGTGTCAGTAAAGCACTCGGCGAAAAGGTTTCGGAAGTGCGTTTGACCCATCGCCTCACTGACTCGCCGGCCTGTCTGGCTGTAGGTGAATATGACATGGGCATGCAAATGCGGAAAATCATGGAAGCAGCCGGTCAGAAAGTGCCCGACACCAAGCCGGTTTTTGAACTGAACATGGAACATCCGCTGGTAGGCAAACTCGATCGCGAATCTGATGAAGACCGTTTTGCAGAATTGGCCAGTATTCTCTTCGATCAGGCCAATCTGGCTGAAGGTCGTCAGCTGAATGATCCGGCCAGTTATATCGGCAAGCTGAACAAACTGTTGCTGGAACTCAGCAACTGATGTCAGCCGGAATCTGGAATAGTCGTAGGGGCGCATGCCAGTGCGCCCATTTCTCCATATAAAATTGGTTTGAAGGCATGAACATCGTCGGATCGACTTTCATCGACCCCCAAGACACTTGATCGAAATGATCCCGCATCAGTCCTGTATCTTCTGATATTTATCCTCCGGTCCCGTGGGTGTGCTTGCGCACCCTCTTACCCACCCCTAAAATGCGTTGAAGCTGTCAATCATCCTTTTTTTTGGAGAAGCAAATGAACAAACTGTGCACAAAGGCGATAATTGCAGTGCTGGGACTGGCTCCGCTGGCACTCTATGCCCAGAGTTACATGGCACCCTCAGATACACCTGCCCATATAGTCAGGGGCATAGAAGCTACAGATCGCACTGAAGAAATGACAGTGCGTGATTCTGCCCGCAAACCTGCCGAGGTCTTGACACTGGCCGGTCTTGAGGAAGGTGATCATGTGGCTGAGCTAGGCGCCTTTGGCCAGTACTATTCGACCATTCTTTCTGCAGCCATTGGCCCGCAGGGGCAACTCGACATGTATGACCTGCCTTTCGTAGAAGCATTTGGCGCAATCCCGGCCGGGGAGGCATTCAGGGACGCCCATGCAAACACGACTTATACAGTTACAGATTTCAACGAATTCGAACTGGGCACCGATCTGGATGCTGTCTACATTGTGCTTTTCTATCATGATCTTGGTGGTCAGATGATAGATACACCAGCAATGAATGCTGCCATCTTCTCAGCGTTGAAGCCGGGTGGCACCTATCTGGTAGTGGATCACCGGGCTGAAGATGGTACAGGATGGAGTGCAGCGGGGACTGTGCATCGAATCGACAAACAGACCGTTATTGACGAGGTACAATCTGCCGGTTTCACCTTGCAGACTGACAGTGATCTGTTGGCGCATCCGCAAGACGACAAGACCCAACGGGTTTTTGCTGCCCGTGGTGAAACTGATCGTATGTTGCTGGTCTTCAGAAAACCACAGTAATGCTGAAGACAATTTCCATAACATGGACAAGCCCGGTTTTGCCGGGCTTTTTCATGTGCACTGCAAGCAATACTCAGATATTGTCAATGATACTGTTGAAAACAGCACTCGGGCGCATTGCCTCTGCACAGAGTGCCGGATCTGGTTTGTAGTATCCCCCGATATCTACCTTCGTTCCCTGTGCACGATTGAGTTCCTCGACGATTACAGCTTCATTATCGCGCAAGGTGCGGGCTACAGGAGTAAAGGCCAGCTGCAGTTCTGTATCCCCGCTCTGTGCTGCGAGCGCTTCGGCCCAGTAAAGTGCCAGATAGAAGTGACTGCCGCGATTATCCAGTTCACCCACGCTGCGCATGGGCGACCTGTCTTCATCCAGCAACACTCCTGTTGCTGCATCAAGGGTTTGAGAGAGAACGCGGGCTTTTTCGTTGCCAGTAACATTGGCCAGATGTTCCAGGGATGCAGCAAGGGCAAGAAACTCACCAAGTGAATCCCAGCGCAGATGATTCTCTGCAGTGAACTGCTGTACATGTTTGGGAGCTGAACCACCAGCACCGGTTTCAAACATGCCACCACCATTCATCAGAGGCACAATCGATAGCATCTTCGCACTGGTACCAACTTCAAGAATGGGGAAGAGGTCGGTAAGATAGTCACGCAACAC
>JAURLQ010000061.1 GCA_030831125.1 Gammaproteobacteria bacterium | reverse complement strand
GGTGGGGATGAACAGGCCACCATTTTCAATGAATGGCATGTAGGTAGAATACAGGACATCCGCATCCCTGATACTGATCGACAACATGCCACACCAGATTGAATCATGTGAGGTTTGTGTCTGCATGGATATGGACCTTGCTGTTGTCATACGTGAAATCAGGGACTGCCCTGTGACAGTTTGCTCCAGCCTGAGAGCAGGTCTTCAAGAATTAGCAACTGGTTGGCATTGTTTGGTGCGAGACAATCGATGCGTGCCCTCAGCAGTTTGCGATAGTAGGCATGCAGTGCCATTGCACCTGCCTTTCTGTTTAGCACTTGTATGACAGTTTGCAAGTCGGGATCAGCACTTTCCAGACCCGCCTGTTGTTGTGCAAGAGCAGCTTTGACCGCCAGCATGAGATTTTCTATACATGTCATTGTGCTGAATTTTTCACATTCATGCGCAGCCTGCAGGGCCGATGTCTGTCCGCGGGCCAGACCAGACAGACACTGGCTGATACTTTCATGCTCGGCCAACACACCACTTTCAGTCAGATGCAGTGCCAGCAAGGGGGCGCCATTGGCCAACTGCAGGATTTTTTCAGCGTTGCCTGCGTAGCCCTGTTCATTGAGCCATGATGCGGCCAAAGCCGATGTTGGTGCAGGACAGCGCAAATGCTGGCAGCGACTGCGTAGTGTTGCCAGCAGCAGTGCTGGTTGATGACTAATCAGCACAAGAAGAGTGCCGGGAGGTGGTTCCTCGAGGAGTTTGAGAAGTGCATTGGCGGCATTTAGATTCATGGCTTCTGCAGGTTTGAACACAAGAATTTTCATACCGCCACGCTGGCTGGTCTGGTTGGCAAAATCCAGTTGATCCCGGATCTGTTCGACCTTGATCAAGCGCTTTTCCGGCTGCACAAGTTGGAAATCAGGATGATTGCCTTTGCTGAACAGATTGCAGCTTTTGCACTCACAACAGGGTTTGGTCTCGGAGTTCTCCGATTCGCAGAGCAGGCTCTGGGCAAGATAGCGGGCAAATGTCAGTTTACCCATGCCCTGCAGTCCGGAAAACAACCATGCATGACCCAGTCGGTCGCGTTGGTGCAGTGCCATCATCCGGGTAAAAATTTCCCGGTGCCAGGGCAGAAGCCGGGGCAGACCGCTCATGATGTGAGCCCCAGAGCCGGATGTTGCCTGACTGCAGCCAGTATTCTTTCTTTTACCTCTTCCATGGTGCCTGCGGCATTGATCAGTACATGGCTGGAAGGCGACTGCATGGCAATCTGTCTGAATCCTTCCCTGACTTTCTGCTGGTACTGCAGTCCCTTTTTTTCGAAACGGTCTTCCCCGCCTCCCCGTTTGCGTGTTCTTGCCAGTGATTCCTCTGGATCCAGATCCAGCACAATAGTCAGATCCGGTGCAAAATCACCAACCACAAGCTTGTGAAGAGACTCTACAGTTTCCAGTCCGAGTCCTCCGGCAATGCCCTGGAAAGCACGAGAGGAATCTGCAAAACGGTCGGATATCACCCAACAGCCACGGTCGATTGCCGGTAGTATGGTTTTTTCAAGATGACTGCGTCTTGCGGCATAGATCAGCAGCAGTTCTGTCATGTCGTCCCATTTGTCAGTTGATCCGTTTACAACCAGTTCACGAATCTCTTCGGCGCCGGGAGAACCGCCAGGCTCCCTGGTCAGCAGCACTTGTAGACCTTTATCCTGCAGTGCAGACAGCAGATAGGCGCACTGGACACCTTTACCGGCCCCGTCAACGCCTTCAACCGCAATGAACTTTCCTTTTGCCGGCCTGCTACTCATAGTGCTTCCTGTTCGCCAAGCTGGAACTGCCTTACTGCTCTGTTATGTTCTTCCAGAGTAGTGGAAAAGTAATGGCTGCCATCTCCTCTTGCAACGAAGTAGAGGGTGTCTGACTCGTCGGGATGCATGCTGGCTTCAATTGAGGCTCTGCCAGGCAGTGCTATGGGGGTTGCCGGAAGGCCGGCACGTGTATAGGTATTCCAGGGTGTATCCTGCTGAAGGTCTGATCGGGTCAGATTGCCGTCAAAGGTATCCCCCAAACCATAGATCACCGTGGGATCTGTCTGCAGCCGCATATTGCGTTGCAGACGACGGATAAACACACCGGCAATCCGGGCGCGTTCCACAGCCAGCGCTGTTTCCTTTTCAATGATTGACGCCATGATCAGCGCCTCGTAGGGAGTCTCATAAGGCAGGCCGGCATCCCTTGCCTGCCAGGCAGCTTCAAGGGTTTCTTTCATCAGCACACGTGCTCTTTCAAGAATTTCCCTGTCTGTACTGCCCCTGACAAAATTGTAGGTGTCGGGAAAGAAAAGACCTTCCGGGTAAAAGTCTGACCCGAAGGCAGCAGCGAGACTGTCCCTGTCCGTGGGGTCCAACTCAGTAGTGATTGCATCATGCGCCTGGATAATTGCCAGTGCTTCTGCAAGGGTCTGCCCTTCTCCCAGCCTTACCTGGTGATACACAACCTGGCCGCTGACCAGTTTGCGCAGCAATTGGAGTCCGGTAAGGCCCTGCTGCAAGGAATACTCTCCAGCCTTCAATTGGTCGGCAAGCCCATGGAAACGGGCAACAAGCAACAGATCCGATGGGCTGGTCAGCACATTGTCCTGCTGCAATTGCCGCAATACGCGTGACAGATTAGAACCGCTGCTGACTTCAAGCAGATAGGGTTCGGTTATATTCAATGGTGTATACAGATGCCTGTAAAATACATAAGTTCGCAAACCCAGGCCGAGCACAATCAGGATGGTTGTGATAATCACCACCTGGCGATTGTCTGTGAACATTTTTTTCAGCATGTTTGCAGTGCTGTCCTGAATATCTGTTTTGCCAACTCTGTTACTGCAGTTTCCCGGAAGCTGACTATTGTTGATTCTGTATGCACAGCAGCTATCGGCATGATGCCAAGTACACTGTTACAGAAAAAGAGCTCATCTGCATCCAGCAGTGTGTGCAGGTCGAAAGCTTCAACAAATACTTCCGGCTGCAGTTTTTCAATCAGATACTGTCTGAGTATGCCTGCTATGCCGCACGCAGGAAGATCAGGTGTCAGGATGGTACCTTTGTGTACGACAAACAGATTACTGCGGGTACCCTCAATTGGAAGCCCATTGTAATCAAGCATCAGCCCTTCCACGAAGGTTTCATCTGGCCATTCCATGCTGGCAATGACCTGTTCCAGGCGGTTGAGATGCTTGATGCCCGAAAGTGCGGGTTGCAAGGAAAGTCTCTGCCGGCACACGAATGCGTTGCCAGGAGAGGCACTTTCCGGTGGTAATGCATGCAAACTGGCAATGCGAACCGGGGATGTTTCGGCTGTTGGGCGGTATCCTCTGCCACCAACTCCCCGTGTTACCACCAGCTTGAGCACGCCATCAGATGGCTGCTCGCGGGACAGCAGCTGCTGCAGATCCGGGCGAAACGCCTCCGTATTGAACTGCAGATTGAGACGGGTACATCCTGCCTGCATACGGGCCAGATGAGCTTCAAGAAAAATGATCCTGCCCCTGTGAACCCGGAGGGTTTCAAACAGGCCATCCCCATAGGCCAGCCCGCGGTCCAACGGTGAGACCTGTGCATCGGTACTGCCATTGACAAGATAGAGCGTCATATCGGATCCGGACCTGTTCCATCTTCTTGCCAGCATTAGCGGCAATCAGAGTCTGCGGAAAACCAGAGAACCGTTGGTTCCCCCGAAACCGAAAGAATTGCTGATCACTACATCCATGGACAGCTCGCGTGCAGCACCGGGTATATAGTCAAGATCACAGCCCTCTGAAGGATTTTCGAGGTTGATCGTGGGCGGCGCTACCTGATAATGGAGGGCCAGGACGCTGAAAATTGCTTCTACTGCACCTGAAGCACCAAGCAGATGTCCAGTCATGGATTTTGTGGAACTCACCGCCAGTTTGTCTGCACTTGCCCCGAATACGCGTCTTATGGCCAGTGTTTCTGCCAGATCCCCTGCCAGTGTTGAGGTGCCGTGGGCATTTATGTATTGCACTTCATCTGGTCCGACATGGGCATCATTGATCGCATTCTGCATGCATGCTGCGGCACCTCTGCCATCTTCAGGAGGAGAAGTGATGTGGAAAGCATCGCCACTCATGCCGAATCCTGCCAGCTCGGCATAGATACGCGCTCCACGCCTGCGGGCAGATTCATACTCTTCAAGCACCATCATGCCGGCACCATCACTAAGTACGAAACCGTCGCGGTCCCTGTCCCATGGCCTGCTGGCGCGTTCGGGATCATCATTGCGGGTTGAAAGTGCCCGGGCAGCACAGAAGCCCCCCAGCCCGACAGGAGAAGTAGCCATCTCTGCCCCACCGACCACCATGGCATCGGCATCTCCATAGGCAATCATCCTGGCAGCTACACCGATGTTGTGCGTGCCGGTTGTGCACGCTGTGGTGATAGCCAGATTGGGCCCCTGGAAATTGAACTGGATGGAAAGTGTTCCCGAAATCATGTTGATGATGGAACCGGGGACAAAAAATGGCGAAATCTTGCGTGGACCGGTCGAGTCAATCAGTCGCAGGGTATTTTCAATGGAAGTAATGCCACCAATGCCGGAACCGGCAGCCACACCCACTCGCAGGGGATCGTAACCTGCCTCCTCAATACCAGAATCCCTGACAGCCTGGATACCGGCTGCTACACCATAGTGCAAAAAGGCATCAATACGACGCGCCTCTTTTTCCGACATGTACCGGGTTATGTCGAAATTGCGGATGGAACCACCAAAGCGGGTCGAAAAGGCCGAAACATCGAAATGATCGATCGGGGCAATGCCGCTTCTGGCTTCCAGAAGCCCCTGCCAGGTTTCATCGGCGGTATTTCCCAGGGGGGTTATCGCCCCTATGCCGGTTACCACCACTCTTCTGCGGGTCAAACCTCTCACCTCCACATAATTCAGCTTGTGGCGATATTCCTACAGCCCCAATAAAAAAGCCACTCAGGATTACTCCAGAGCAGCTTTTCCTGATGCAGACTATTCTGCCGGATCCCGGTGTTTACCGAAAATGACTTCTGCTTGTGCAGAAGATACTTGCGGTATCAGAGATGTTGGTTGATGTAGTCGATGGCAAGCTGGACAGTCGTGATTTTTTCAGCTTCTTCATCCGGAATTTCAGTTTCGAATTCTTCATCAAGAGCCATTACCAGCTCAACGGTGTCCAGAGAGTCTGCACCAAGATCTTCAACGAAGGCGGCTTCTTTCTTGACTTCTTCTTCTTTGACGCCAAGTTGTTCGGCAACAATTTTCTTCACTCGTTCTTCAACGCTACTCATATCTCAAAAGGCTCCTGGTACTATGGTTCGTACTCGTTGTGGTCTCTGATTTGGGTCAGATCATTCCTGGGAAAAGTATGGTCTGACCAGATTAAAAAACACTTGTTCCCAACGGTTGTAAAACTGCCCGACAAACCGCTGTCTGTAATTGTCCTGGTACATATTATCGTAGATGGCTTTTCCCGATTGCATCCCCGGTGCCGCTGCAACCAGGCAGAGGGCAGGAGCAAACGGCCGGATTATGCCATATACATTCCGCCATTTGCATGGATAGTTTCGCCTGTAATGTAACCTGCCTCGGCTGAGGCCAGAAAGCCGGCCACTGCTGCGATTTCTTCTGCCTGGCCATATCTGCCAAGCGGAATCTTGCTGAGCAGGGCCTGGGAGTGTTCTTCAGACAGTCCGCGGGTCATGTCAGTGTCGATAAAGCCAGGCGCAATGCAGTTTACTGTAATGCCCCGGGTACCGATTTCCATGGCCAGGGCTCTTGAAAACCCTTCCATGCCGGCTTTGGCGGCCGCGTAATTGCTTTGCCCGGCATTGCCACTGGAGGCAACCACGGAGCTGATATTGATGATGCGTCCCCAGCGAGCCTTGGTCATACCCCTTACAAAGGCACGGGTCATGCGGAATACGGAACCGAGGTTGGTATTGATGACAGCATCCCATTCCTCCGGCTTCATGCGCATAAGAAGATTGTCACTGGTAATGCCGGCATTATTGACAAGAATTTCAGCAGCCCCATACGTATCCTGAACCTGTTTGCAGAAAGCATCCACTGATGCTTCATCGGCAACATCAAGACAGAAACCACTGCCCTTGACTCCGGCGGCCTGCAGATACTCACTTATAGCAGCAGCGCCGGCTGTTGTAGTTGCTGTTCCGGCAACAATGGCACCTCTATTGGCCAGTTCAAGGGCTATTGCCTTGCCTATACCCCTGCTTGCGCCGCTGACCACGGCCACTTTTCCTGAAATACTCATGAGATGACTCCCCGGTTTTCCTGCGGGTTCATGCCTGCAGGGCCGATTCAAGTGAAGCACGGTCATTGACCACAAGTGCTTCCATGTCAGGAGCTATACGTTTGTTCAATCCACAAAGCACTTTCCCGGGCCCCAATTCGAGGACGCGGGCTATACCCTGATCTGCAAATTTCCTTATGGTTGCGGTCCATGGCACCGGATTATGTATCTGGGCAACAAGATTTTCCCTGATCCGGACAGTATCGGTAGTGGTCATCAGGCCATGGTTCTGTAGTACCGGCCATTGTGGCGGCTGCATGGCCACCTGCTGGATTACCCGGGCAAAGTGTTCGGCTGCGGGTTTCATCAAAGCGGAATGGAAGGGGGCGCTTACCGAGAGTGGCAGTGCGCGTTTCGCGCCAGCTTCCTTGCAACCGGTTATCGCCCTGTTGACTGCTTCTGTATGCCCTGCAATTACAACCTGTCCAGGGGCATTGTAGTTTACAGCCGCTACCTGTGAATCCGGCTCGTTTGCGGCAGCACAGACTGCCTCAACCCGGGCGTCTTCCAGCCCGATTATGGCAGCCATACTGCCCGTACCAAGTGGAACAGCACTTTGCATGAACTCGCCACGCTGCCTGACCAGTGTCACAGCATCGACAAAGTTGAACACGCCGGCACAGGTCAAGGCTGAATATTCTCCCAGACTGTGGCCGGCAAGCAGCAAAGGGGAACTTCCGCCCTGCTGTGACCACAGTCGGTGAATAGCAACAGATGCTGTGAGAATGGCTGGCTGGGTTATATGGGTCAAAGAGAGCTGTTCAGCAGGACCTGACTGGCAAAGCGCCCACAGGTCATACTCCAGGGCTTCTGAAGCCTCAGCAAAAGTTTGCTGAATAATCGGAAAAGATGAAGCAAGTTCGGCCAACATGCCGACATGTTGCGAACCTTGCCCTGGGAAGATAAATCCGGTCGGTACTGGCATCTTTTGTCTGATTCTATGCTCTTCTGTCAATTTCCGCTGACTTACAAAACAAAAAACAGCCCAAGAGAGCTGTTTTTGCCAGATTGTGTCTCCGTTTGACAGGAGACACAAATGTCATCAGTCTTTGTTCAGTTGCACAACCTGACGGCCGCGGTAGAAACCATCGGCAGTCATATGATGACGACGATGACGCTCGCCGGTTTCCGCATCTGTGGAAACAGTGGAAGCAGTCAGCGCGTCATGCGAACGGCGCATATCACGACGTGAACGGGTTTTGCGATTCTGTTGTACGGCCATTTGGCTAGCTCCTGTAAAACTGACAGCGAATTCTATCAAGTTTTGCTGTTGTCATCTTCATTATTTGCACTGTTCTCTTTTAGCGAGGCCAGTACCGAAAAAGGATTGGTGCGATGCTGCGCTTCCTCTCCCTTTGTTCTGTACAGGTTCAGTTCCCTGTTACAGTTGTTGTCTTCATGCAGTGGAGCCAGAGGGAGGCAGAGTATCAACTCATCCTCAATCAGGCCTGGCACATCCAGATTGCCATCTTCCATGCAGACCGCTTCAAGTCCGTCAATGCTTTCCTTGTGGTCTTCATCAAGTACCAGAAGCTTCAAAGTAGTTTCAATGTCCAGGGACATCGGGCCCAGACAACGCTGGCAGAGCAGTTGTACCTGCACCTGCAGCGATGCACTCAGCAGTTTTCTGCCCTGTTCGTCATGACCGAACTCCAATCGGACCGAAACATCACCAGATGGTGCGTGCAGATAATCCGAAAACCGTTTGAGTCTTGCAATGGGTAATTCTGCTGAAATTGCTCCGTTTCTGGCAAACAACTTGAGAGCGTCAAGGTGCTCTGGAAATGGGGCTTTCGACATGGGCGCGCATCATAGTCATGTGCCCTGGACATGTCAAAGGAAAATTCTCCATTCAACTGGCGGAACTGTTTGATTTGCCTTTGGATTTGTTGCCGAGCTGTTCAAGGGCGAGTACCAGTATCAGCCCCCCCGCGGCAAGGATGAAACACAGTGTGACAGACAGGCTCTCTCCGCTGACAGCATCTGTGAATGAAGGCCCCATCGTGGATGAAACCGGGTTACGCCATGGCCACAATGTATATAGCGATCCGGTAAGTATGCCCAGCAGCATAGCCAGCGCCGGAGCCCGATGATTTCTCAACAACCAGGCAAGAATCCGGGAAAAGACCAGTAGACCGCAGCCACAACCGGCGGCAAAGACCAATATCGTTTGCAACTCGAAGTTTCCCAGTGCTGCCAATACCGGTTCGTAGGCACCCAGAAGCAGCAGTATGAAAGCGCCTGATATACCAGGCAGTATCATGGCGCATATGGCAACAGCGCCGCAGCAAAAGTAGTAAAGCGGGTTATCCAGTCCGGAAAAGGGTGTCAACAGGCTCAGTAGCACACTCAGGGCAGCGCCGGCAGTCAGGAGTATGCCTTCCCTTGTGGACCAGACGGGCACCTGGCGACCCACGAAATACACTGACGCGATAATAAGTCCACTGAAAAAGCACATCAGGTAGCTGTAGCGGGTTTCCAGCAGGTTCACGACCAGGCCAGCAAACAGTACCAGTGAACTCAGGATTCCTGCCCCCAATACCACCAGAAAATTCCCGTTGACCTGTTTCCATACTTTGGCAATGCCGCCTTTCTGTATGAGTATGGGTAACAGAGAGGGTGTAAAGGCCCCAATGGAGGCCAGCAATTCATCATAGATGCCACTGATAAAGGCAATGGTGCCCCCGGAAACGCCTGGAACCGAGTCTGCAGCACCCATTGCCATCCCTTTCAGGTACAACAGCAGTGTCTGGCGGATATTCAGCTTGTTGTTCAACGTTCGATACCCGGCAGCAGCGGTACAAAGCGCACCGCTTCAAGCTCCGAAATGTGGAGCCGGTCACCTTCCTTCCGGTAGACTTTCAGCATCTGAGTATTTTCACCTTCAGGCAGGACGATAACACCACCTTCAGCAAGCTGCTTGACAAGATATGCAGGAAGTTGGGGGGCTGCTGCTGTGATGATCATGCCATCAAAGGGAGCGTGTTGTGACCAGCCAAAACTGCCGTCGGCACACTTCAGGCTCAGGTTGGCAATATGCAATTGTTTTAGCCTGCCTTTCGTGCGCTCAAGCAGGGGAGCTATTCGCTCTATGCTGTAAACATGCCGGAACAGTCTTGCCAGAATGGCTGTCTGGTAACCACACCCGGTCCCGATTTCCAGCACACTCGCAGTAGGTGACAAGTGACTGTAGAGCACTTCTGTCATCCGGGCCACGATCCACGGCTGGGATATGGTCTGGTTGTAGGCTATCGGTAGTGCAACATCCTCATAGGCGCGGTGGGCAAGCGCCTCATCCACGAACAGGTGCCTCGGCACGTGCAGCATGGCTTCCAGGATATGCAGGTTTGAAATGCCGGCATCACCCAGACGTTGCACCATACGCTCCCGTGTTCGAGCCGAAGTCATGCCTGAACCGACCAGTTTGCTGTTCATGACAGTTTGATATCCAGCAGGTTCGGGGCTGAGTCAAGAGCAGCAGAAAGCGTGTCTATGGCCACCCTGCTGCCCATGTCGGCGTGTAGTGGGGTAATGGAAACAAAACCATGCTCCACGGCATGAAAATCCGTACCAGGGACCCGGTCTACTGGGCCCCCTGCCCGGCCGATCCAGTAGAGTGTCTTCCCTCTTGGGTT
Organism: Gammaproteobacteria bacterium; assembly: GCA_030831125.1. Taxonomy (GTDB): domain Bacteria; phylum Pseudomonadota; class Gammaproteobacteria; order Pseudomonadales; family Pseudohongiellaceae; genus CAILUG01. The sequence continues at coordinate 3,149 of JAURLQ010000061.1, read as the reverse complement.
GCGGGTACTGATGGGATTTTCACCCCTGAGTCGTTGACCGAGTGCAGTACACCTGATGCCCCTGATTTGCTCGGGAGGCAGATCAGGTACATTGATGTTGAGAACCGTTCTGGGTGGAAATGACAGTGTATCGACAAATTCGAGCAGCCTGAGACAGATGTCGGCAGCAGTGCGGAATCTTTCCGGGCTGACCTCGCGATCATATTCAGTCACTACCAGAGAAACTGCCATGGCCACCTTTTGCAGGAAGCGTCCTTCCATTGCAGCAGCAACAGTGCCTGAATAAAGCACATCATCGCCAAGATTGGCACCATAGTTGATTCCGGAAATTACACGCTGCGGTTCATCCATGAATATGCCGGAAGTACCCAGATGTACACAGTCTGTAGGCGTGCCGTCCACGGTAATTCTCTGGGCATCCAGATGGGTTGCCTGAAGCGGGCGATCAAGGGTCAGGCAGTTGCTCACTCCTGATTTGTCCCTGTCAGGTGCAATGACCACCCAGGGATATTGGCCCTGCAGGACATCACAAAGGGCCCGCAGCCCCGGGGCATGAATACCGTCATCGTTACTCAGCAACAGACTCATGCAGGTTCTCCGGCGAGCAGTTCACGCAACATGGCAGTAGCATAACCACCTCTGCCCAGAAAAAATTGAAGTATCAGGGACTTGCCCTCCACGGTGGATTCCAGGGAACGAACCGGCAATCTCAGGGGCCTTCGCTGCATTTGCAAACCTTCCCTGCAGAGACCAGCTGTAATTACCGGAAATGCTGCTGCAATGCTGTTCTCTTTATCGGCGCAGGTTTCTGTGCAGTTGCTGTTACCTTCGCCGAACATGAAGCCAGTAGGATGGATATCCATGTCCTGCAGTCTTCGGGTCAATTCTTCCTGCGATGCGCGTGAAGCAGCAAAAACAGCACCAGTGCCTTCCAGCGCCATGCAGTCTCCGGGAATGGCCTTGTTCCAGCATTGCTCTGCGACGCGTTCATTCAGTAAACGGTTGAAAAGAAAACTCCTGGCTGCAGACAACAGCATGCTGCGGGATTCACGTTGAGGCGCCGGACCTGTGCCACTGAACCAGGCATGCAGTGATGCCATATTCCGGGCCTGTGGTCCAAACCTCTGCGGGCCGAAATAATTGGGCACGCCCTCCCTGGACAGGCAGGTCAGCCTCCACTGGACACTGTCCATGTCTCCCCGTGTTTGTGTAATGCTTATCCGGAAATGGTTACCCTTATGAGAGCCACGCCGCAACTTGCGGCTGTTGCGGACTATACGCAGACAACGCATACGCGGGTCATTGAATACCGGCAATTCTTCGGCTGCCCCGGGATGCTGGATTGAAAACCACTGACTGGTGACAGCATTGCGGTCTTTCATGCCGGAAAAGGAAACCTTGTGCAGGGGTACACCGTAATGTCCGGCAAGGTGATGTTGGGCCTGGAATGTCGTCATATCCCGCTTTTCCAGACAAATATACAGATGTTCTCCTTTTTCATCGGGTTCAAAGCCCAGTTCTTCCTTCACCACAAAGTCCTCGGGCCTGCTCCGGATGATGCCGGAAAGTACCGGATCACCATGGGCCCTGGCCAGGTCACCACACAATCGGGGCCAGTTCATCATGGCAGTTTCAGTCAGCTTCCTGTTGCAGCAGTACCACAGCATGGCAACCTATTCCTTCACCACGGCCAGCAAACCCCAGCCCTTCAGTGGTAGTTGCCTTGATGCCGATCTGCTCGGGAGATACCTGAAGTGCTTCCGCAAGTTGTGACTGCATATCATTGATATATATAGAAAATCGCGGCTTCTCGGCGATCAGGGTGATATCCACATTACTGACAGACCAGAACCGCTCCCTGATCAGGGACGCTGTATGAGAAAGCAGGAGCAGACTGCTGATGCCACTGTATTGCGGGTCGGTATCGGGGAAATGTTTGCCTATATCACCAAGGGCCAGCGCCCCGAGTATGGCATCACAAAGCGCATGCACCAGTACATCCCCGTCGGAATGGGCCAGCAGGCGTTTATGATGGGGAATGTTGGTACCACCAATCTTCAGCAGGAAATCACCGGACTCCGGGCTGAAACGGTGCACGTCATAACCATGGCCAATTCTGAAATTCATTGTCTGTCAGCTCCCAACAGCATTGTTGCCAATGCCAGGTCTTCTTCCCAGGTTACCTTGATATTGTGGGGGTGGCCCTTGACCAGCCTGACAGGCAAACCGAGCGCTTCGACGGCAGAAGCCTCATCAGTAATTGCCCTGCCCTCTTTCGCTGCGCAAATCAGGGCATCCCTGAGAATGCCGTAACGGAACATCTGGGGAGTCTGGGCCTGCCAAAGTCTGCTGCGGTCCACAGTGTTTTCGACAAGCTCCCCGGGTCCGGACTGTTTGATTGTGTCTCTTACCCGCAGGGCGAGGAGTCCTCCGCTGCTCATGTCGGCAACACTGCTGATCAAAAACTCAATGTCCTCAATACTGATGCAGGGGCGCACGGCATCATGCACCAGGACCCAGTCATCTTCTTCAGCATGGGCTTCGAGTGCCTGCAATGCCGACAAGACACTGTCGGTTCTTTCCTGCCCGCCAGTGGCCAGTAGCAACTTTGCTGACACAAGGGGATCAAGTCCTGCCTGCAATGCGGGCCAGCGATCATCATTCTCTGCAAGTGCCACTACCACAGCGCTGAACACAGATAGTTTGCCGGCACGTTCCAGAGTGTGCTGCAGCACTGGCTTGCCAGCAACTTCACGATACTGTTTGGGACATGCACCTGGCAATCGCCTGCCGCTGCCGGCGGCTGGCACAACAAGGTAATAGCGTGGGGAAGCTGTAGTGAAGGTCATGCCGGGGTCAGGGCTCAGGATCTTCTTCCACAATCAGGAAAAAGGTCTCGCCTTTCTTGATCATGCCCAATTCATCGCGTGCACGTTCCTCGATGGAATCGAGGCCGGTCTTGAGGTCTGCCACTTCCTGCAGCAAGGCCTCATTGCGTTGCTGCAGGGTCTGGTTCTCTGCTGACTGACTGGCGATTTTTTCATCGTATGCGCTGATTTCGGCGATACTGCCCTCGCCTGTCCATAGCCTGAACTGCAGCGCGATCAATAGAACGACTAGTATCACCAGTAGCAGTTTCATGTCAGCTC
>JAURLQ010000060.1 GCA_030831125.1 Gammaproteobacteria bacterium | reverse complement strand
TGGCGCTGCTGGACCACACCCAGGGAAATCATGCGGCCATCACGGGCCCTGAACAACGCAGAAGTAGGCTGACCACTGTAGCCGACATTACCGGAACGCTGCAGTGCCTGACCTGTTACCAGAAATGGCACTACGGCCGATGTCATGAATGCAAGGCTGGCGTCCAGCATTGCGACATCAATGTACTCACCAGTCCCCTGCCTTTGCCGTCTGAACAATGCCGCCAGGATGGCAAATGCCGCAGTCTGTCCGGTGAGGGTATCCACAGCAGGAAAGCCAACCCGTACCGGAGGTTCATCCGGTTCACCACTGAGGCTCATCATGCCGCAGGTAGCCTGGACAATGTTATCTATCGCCGGCCAGTCCCGCATCGGACCAGACTGACCGTAGCCCGATACGGAACAGAATACGATATCTTCCCTGAGCTTCCTGACATTTTCATAACCGAGACCAAGGCGACTTATTACGCCCGGCCTGAAGTTTTCCACCATCACATCGCAGCGTGCAATTATCTTTCGCGCTACTTCAAGTTGTCCCGGCTGTTTGAGATCCAGCGTGATGGATTTCTTGCCTGCATTGACCCCGATGAATGCCGGTGACATACCGTCATGACTGCGGTCTGCTCCGTAGTCACGCATGGCATCACCGCGTCCCGGTGCTTCAATCTTGATCACTTCAGCGCCAAGCAGCCTCAGCAGATGTGTTGCATATGGCCCGGCCATTACATGACTGAAATCTGCAATACGGATACCTTCAAGGGGCAACATCAGAATACTCCTTCCATACATCTCACCCCTGAATCCGGTGCTACACTGGTCCGGGCCACATTGAATACTGTCAAGGCATCTATGCCATATCTTGCGCTTGCACTTGCCGCATTTGCAGCAGCTTCCTGTATATAGAGCTCATCAAAAAACTGCTGGTCTGTTGCACTGATACCGGTAAAGACCACCCCATCAGCCAGGGCCTGTTCCCGCCCCTGGGCTGTCGCAATTTCAACCTGCTCTGCAAGTGCTGTCTCCCAAATTCCGATTGACTGTTCCAGAACCTCCTGCTGTGCTGTAGTCAATCCGGACCAGCTGTCAAGGTTGATTGCGCGTGCCGGGTAGGCACCACGGGGGATCAACAGTTGTGCATAAAAGTCCGCTACTTCACCAAAATGCAGAGCCCTGAATGTATCAAGTGGTGCCACAACCCCGTCAATGACGCCTTTGGCCAATGCCGAATAAACATCCCCCATTGGCATGTTGACGGGATCAGCTCCCAGATCTTCCAGTACTCCCAGCAATTCTGCTGGCGCCCGCAGCCGCAGACCACGCAGGTCATTCAGGGTATTGACCTGACGGGATACTGTGATGATCCCCGGCAGACTGCCCCCCTGGACAGCGAGAACCCTGAGCCCTTGCATTTCTGTGTCAAATTGTGGGCTGGCCTGTTGCAGACAACGGTAGAGCGCCAGCTGCCCGGCCATGGTAGTGATGCCACTGTAGAAACCTGACTGGATTCTGATCAGGTGGGTTCCGCCTTTGGTGTAGATTGGAGTGATCAGTCCGATGTCTGCCAGACCATGTCGTAATTCCGTCATGGAATGTTCAGAAGACAGCAGCGCACCAGACCATACCGGTCTAATTCTCAGACTGCCACCGGATGCCGCTTCAACATGTGCCATCCAGATCTGGTCAGCTCTGCTGAAGGGATGAGATGGAGCATAGGGGGATGCATAGACCAGCGTGGTGACCTCCCCTTCCCCGACTTTGCTGCATGCAGCCAACAGCAACAGTGTTGTAAACATGAGCGCTCTCATTTCAGCCCTACCTGTTGTAGAAAGTCAGAGACAAGCGCCACCATCGTGTCATGATCCCATTCACTGGCGTTTACCATGTCTGCTCCCAGCCTGAGTACCGGTACTCCCTCTTTTTCAAGGGCAGACGCCGTTATCAGTGTACCCGACTGGGCCAATCGGTTATCCGGTGGCACCAGCATCACTGCCGCATCAATCCCGCATCTTTGTGCTTCATTCGTCATCCAGGCATTCATCCAGGGCGGCAGATGCAGGACTTCATTCATGGAACAGATTCTGCTGGCCAGTGCATGCAGGGGGCTTTCGCGGACCTCCCGGATATATTGGGGACCGGCAAAGGGCATGTACATGGACCAGACAAATACGGCCCCGAGCTTTTCCTCGAGTGCCTGATAGAATCCGGGATCATGCCAGACACCAGCCCCTATCCACATCAGGCGCAAGCGTTCGTTCTCGGCAATACCGACACCCCTGGAAACACGATCTGCTACTTCGTCCCGGAATTTTCGGGCATGCGCCACTGCCCAGTCGGAACCGCGGTGCCATTGGGGAATCATGGTATTGGGCATCTGGTCTGCAATGCTCACTGGACAGGGCCGCGCTGATCCGACCAGTTCTGCTGCTTCTCTTATGCAGGATTCCTGTTCGTTGATCCTGAGCATCAGTTTTCCCAGAGCTGCCTCGTCAAACCGGCGGCCGGTCTTGTCTTCAAGCACTGCTATCAGTTGTCTTATTTCCTTCACCATCAGCTCTATACGGTCCGCCTGATAGACCTGTTCCCATGCATGCCCTGATTTGCTGAACCACTGTGGATCCTTGTGTTCCCAGGCCGGGGCTTCCATCGGGAAGAATTCCGTCCCCAGCGCCTCACCCCACTGGGTGAATACCTGCTGGATGCAGTCACAGGTAAGCCGGGCCACCAGCAGGCACGGTTTGGGCAGTCCACCCCACGGGGCAGATCCGGGATCATTCGCCAGTGTGCAGGCCAGCCCCAGAGAACAGTAACGACAGCTGTTTTCCGGATAACCGGCTTCAGTCATGGCTGAAAAATACCGCGAAGACAACTGTTTGGCGGAAATATAGGCAGACCACCACTGGTTGCTTACCAGTGGAATATCCATGACATGGAAAATTTCATGCGGGGTGTCAGCCTGGGCAAGCACGAAATGTTCGCCATTCTCCACTACCCGTCGCTTCAGCTCCTTGCCATAGGCCTTCTGGAAAGCAGTTGCATCCCGGGTACATGCCAGATCCTTGCGGCTTCTGTTGCCGGCAGTGGAATTCATCTGAACACTCCCTTTGCTTCCAGAGCAGCCAGTTGCTGCGTATCCAACCCGCAGATACTGGTGACAATTTCACGATTGTGCTCACCCATACCGGGAGCCCGGTATGGCGCCGGGGTGCTGAGCGAAAAATTTGCCGGTGTACGGACATGGCCGAATTCACCCAACAGGGGATGTGGCAATGTTACCAAGGCACCTCTTGAAAGCAGTTTGTGGTCAGCCAGGGTTTCTGCCACGTCCTGCACGACAGCCGCTGCTATCGAGGCATTCTGCAAGCGGGAAACAATTTCCGAGTCAGGCTGTGTCGCAGTCCAGCTGGCGATGTCTTCACCCTGCGCCAGACTGCAGAGGGTCTGCCACTGTTGTTCATCACGGATACTGACAGCAATCCACTTGTCGTCCCCTGCTGCAGGCAGGACTGCCTGTCGGAACCAATGTCGGTCTTCATTACCCTGACGTTCCGGCACCTCTCCATGCTGACTAGCAATGATTGCATCCCGCATCTGCTGGACACAGATTTCATACATTGATGCATCTATATGTATACCTTGTTGCAGACTTTTTGCAGCAACCAGTCCAGCCATGACAGTTGCGGCCATGACATAAGGCACAATCACGTCCCCATACGGAACAGCACCGGGGATAACAGGATCCCGATCTGGCCAACCGGTGAGAAAAGTCCTGGAGGATAATGCGGCTCCGGTACCATCGATGCCCCATTCCTGCGCCAGTGGTCCACTCTGGCCATAGACACTGCCGGAAACCATCACTATTGCCGGATTGCGGCTTGCCAGTGACGCATAATCCAGCCCCAGTTTGCTCATGGTTCCCGGAGAAAAATTTTCCACCACTACATCTGCCCAGTCGATGAGCGGTCCCAGCACAGTCATGGCATCCGGATGTTTGAGATCCAGGGAAAGGCTGCGCTTGGAAGTATTGAGATGTGCAAACCAGGGCTTGTCATCAAAATTTCCCGGTTTTGATGCGGATACCTGAACATCTATTCTGGAAAGACAGGGCCTGCCGCGACTTTCCACCTTGATGACATCCGCCCCCAGATCACCAAGCGACTTGGTCGTTATCGATCCGACCAGAGCCCATGAAAAATCCAGTACCCGAAGTCCGGAAAGTGGTCCCTTTCTGTTACTGCGGTTGATCTCACGGGGGACTGCTGGCGCTCCTGGTTTGATCCTGCAGAAATGGCCGGGCATCCTCATGCCATTATCACTTGTCCAGAATTCCCTGGCCTGCAGATGCGGATCAGCAAGTACATCCTGTGGCGTCGCAACAACAGATGCATTGATACCCCGCCGGCGTCCCTCGGTCAGAATATCCTGTTTGGTTCTGGTCCTGAAAAACTTTTCGATGGCACTTTCCCAGATCTGGCGCAAATGCGGTTCAAGCCTGCTGCGGTTGTATTGCAGCCAATCCACATTCTGCAGCGGGTTTTCTGCTCCACATTCGTCCATCCAGTCTGACAGTGCCTGATTGGCTGGCGCACCGAATTTGCCAGTCATCAGTGAATGGAAACACCAACCGTCACTGAGTGACCAGATACACCTGACTGCCGTACCTCCGTAATTGATCGCCCCGCCGGCTCTGTGCAGTTTGCGACGATCAAACTGCCAGGCCAGAATGCTGCTCACGTTACGGTTGAAGGCCACTTCCTGGATGGAAACATCCACATGTTGTCCACCTCCACCCCGCGCTTTCTCAAACCAGGCCGCCATGGCGCCCATCGCTGCGACCATGTCGGCATGAAACGTACAGGCATCGCCCGCCTCTTTTACCGGTGCCCGGTCCGGATCACCGACAAGACGCAGGGTGCCGCTCGTCGCCGAGGCTACCAGTTCGCTCCCCTTGAACCCGGCTACATCGGGCTTACTGCCGAAAGGAGAAACCGACACGTGAATCAGCTGTGGAAACTGCTTTGCAATTTTCTCCGTGCTCCAGCCCTGTACCTGTAGCGCCGGCAGACCGACGCCATCGATCAAAAGGTCAATGCCTTCCAGACCAGCCAGGTTTGCTGGTAAAGGCTGTACAACTGCTCCCAGTGATTCGAGATACCGGACTATGGCCCTGTCCGTGGGCATTGCAATCAGGGCGAAACGCAAACCTGCCAGAAGCTTCATGGCAGCAACCCCCGAAGAAAGTCTGTGATCTGTGCTGAGCTGTCGTCCCTGCCATGCCAGTCCCGTCTCACCAGCTTCAGGGCCGGCAGCCCTGACGTTTTGAAGAGCCGATCCAGTCCGGGTACCTGCCAGGCCAGCGCTTCATCCTCTTCAGCCAGCCACAGCACGATAGCTGCCGGATCGGAATCAACCATTGCCTGTTTCACCCTGGCGACCAGAGAAGTGAATGAACGTGGACCGTTCTGCTGGCTGTGACACAGATCTGCAACCGCAGCAATACCGTCATCAGGATCAAGCTGTCTCCCGAACCTGCCAAGCGTGCGCTGATACACCTCGCCCGTTACATCCCAGCCTGCTGCTTCCACAGCAAGATGCAGGGATTCATCCGGTGGATCAGAACCGACCAGCAAGACACCCTGCACTGGTGGCTTTTCCGGAGAATGACTGTTATCAAGCAATGTCGTGCAATCGTGGAACAGCACGGCTCTGGCCAGCTTGTCATGGATGCGTCCGGCCACCGGGCGAAGCCTGTGCCAGTTGCCATAGACAGATCTCATCCTGTTGGCAGCCGCTATCCCGGCAGGCAATGCGTCTTCAGCAATTTCAAGCTGTTGCAGCAATTTTTGTACTGCCAGTCTGCAATGTGACCTGCTGCTGTCACGCACTATGGTCGTCACATCAAAGATCAGGGGCCGGGGCCCGGCAATCAGTTTCTGTCTTTGCAGTTCACAGATGTAGTAATAAAGTCTCTGTATTGCATCATCGCCGCGCGTGAAGATCACACGGTCGAAACAGTCGAACCGTCCCTCTATCCAGTCCTGCATGATGGAGCGTGCCCACCCCGGGAAAGCAGTTTCCAGCCACTGGTCTGCCTGGGGTGTTGACCTGCCGGCCTGCCAGGGCAAATGACAACAATGCCGGTTTGAAGACAACAGGACATCAAGGGGCAGATCCAAGCCCACATAACCTGTTGCACTGCCATGTGCTCGTGCCAACTCAAGGGGCTGTTCCAGGATTCCGTCCAGTGCTGTTTCAAGTGTGCTGATCATGACAGCCACTCAGGCAAGGCCAGAGCCAGCGCTGGAAAGAGCACCAGCAGTAACAGATGCAGAAAATCTGCTGCCAGGAAGGGAATGACTCCACGAAAAACCTGACCAATGGTGACATCGCCGGCCACACCCTGAATCACGTACAGATTCATCCCCATCGGGGGATGGATGAAGCCGATTTCGGTCGCTCTCACCAGAAAGATACCGAACCAGATTGGTGACAATCCCAGACTGGTGATTACCGGCAGCAGTATCGGGGTAGCCAGTAACATCAATGCCAACCCATCCAGCACTGATCCAAGCAACAGCAGGAACAGCGCCATTAGTAACACCGTGGTGATCTGACCGCCACCGGCACTGCTGATCAGGGTACCTGCCGCTTCCGCAAGACCGGTGATACTGATGAACACCGAAAAAATCAGCGTGCCGATAATCACCGTATATATCAGGCCACTGGTCCTGAGGGTTTCCTCAAGAGCCTGACTTAGCATCTTCCAGCTGAACCTTTGCCGCCAGATACAGATAAGCAGAGCACCAACTGCTCCCATTGATGCCGCTTCCGAGGGTGTAAACCAGCCCACTACAATGCCGCCAGTCACGACCAGTATGAGCACCAGGATATCAATGACCTTCAGTAAGGCTGCAATTTTTTCGGCCTTTCCGGCTGGTGCAGTCCGGGGCGCAATGTGGGGCCGCCAACGCACCAGTATGGAAATGACGAAAAAATACAGCAGCATCTGGGTCAACCCCGGAATGATGGCTGCACTAAACAGGGTGCCGATAGATTGCTCAGCAATGATTCCGAACACAATGAGGGTCCCTGAGGGGGGAATCATCTGTCCCAGTGTTCCGCCTGCCGCAACCACTCCTGTTGCAAGACTGTCATCATAACCATGCCTGCGCATCTGGGGCACCGCGACCAGCCCTATGGTCGCTGCAGTAGCAAGACTGGAGCCATTGATGGCACCGAAACCTGCACAACCGGCCACAGCAGCCTGGGCCAGACCGCCAGGGCGATGACCAATCCATTTTGCAGCAGCATCGAACAGATCACGGCTGGCATTGGATGAGAAACACAAATGTGCCATCAGCAGAAACAAGGGCAGCGTACCCAGTTCGTAGCGCGTCAGCGATTCAATGACTACCACACCTGACTTGATCAGTGACGGCTCAAAACCCAGTATCATGGTCATGCCAACGAGACCCACCAGCCCAAGCGCAATGCCGACAGGCAAGCCGGTCAACAGCAACAGCAGCAGTATCCCTACCCCCAGCAAACCTGTGGACGGTGTGGCCATCATGTACTGCTGCCGCGGAAGGCCTGTTTCATGAATACCATAGACACCAACAGCAGTACTGCAGTTATCAGGAAGCGCAACGGTTTGTAAGGAAGGTGCCAGAGCTCACTTTCCTCAAAACTGCTCCACATCTCGATCAGCAGCCAGCAGGATCCACCCGCCAGAGACAGGAAAAACAGGGCGCTGATGGCAGCATTGATTCGTGAAAGCCCGGCCTGGGTGCGGGGATTGAAACGGCTGAAAACGATCAACACACGGGCATGGCGTTGATGCAGCGTTGCAACCAGCATTGCCACCACACCTGCAATACCTACTACAACCTGCACCAGTTCTATGGACCCCAACAGTGGAATCCGGATGAATCGCCCGATTACAGCGATAAAATCCACGGTCATGGCAGCCAGCAGCGCACCACCACCCAGGATTATAAACAGTCTGTACAAACGGTCTGTTCTGTTTTTGTGGACTTTCATGACTGAATCAGCTTCCCGGTTCACTGGATGCATCTGAAAGCATGCTGCGTTTGCCTGAATTTGCAGTATGTTGGATCATGCAAGCGCCCATAGTGGTCATCTACCAGCCACCACTTCTGCAGGACTCCAGCGATATGTCAGCCAGGCCAACCAAGCGCAAGCAGCCTTCCGGGACCAAAGATGCGAGGAGCACCGCCCAGGTCATAGAAATTCTCTGCAACAGGATTCGCCACGGCACACTTGTTCCGGGACAAAGACTGGTGGAGGCAGACATAGTCAAGGATACCGGCGCCAGTCGGGGTCGGGTCCGGGAGGCCCTGAAAAAACTGGAATCGCAGGGACTGGTGAGCATAGAGGAGTTCCGTGGTGCATCTGTCAGGCAACTATCCATGGATGAAGTCCGGCAGATCTACAAGTCCAGGATGGCACTGGAGGGCATGCTGGCGGCTGAATTTGCTGCATCGGACCAAACTGCACTCAAGAAAAGACTGCAGGGAATCCAGGAGCGCATGAACGACCTTGAAAAAACCGGTGATCACCGCCGCTTTGCAAAGCTCAATGATGAATGGCATGGACTGATCATCAAGGCTTCGGGCAACCAGTATGCAGCCCATTTCCTCAGCCAGCTGTCCGTCCCTGTCTACAGACTGCTGTTTGCCAGCTTTTACAGCTCGCAAAGAATAGACAAAGCCAATGCCGATCATCGTCTTGTTACCGGAGCCATCATTGAAGGCAAACCCAGAGCAGCAGAGAAGGCAATGCGCAACCATATCATTGATGGTTTTGCTGCCCTGATGGAGATGCACGAAAAAATGCAGATCTGATGCATGACAGATTTGTTTACAGTAGCACACTGCATAATCAGGATTCCTGTCAGGGGTTCACAAACCTTTCAACGGTCCATGCTTCCATAGTACAAAGTGTGCAATCTGAACCGGTAAACCAGCGTCCGGCACCACTGTCGTTTTCCATTTGCAACTGCAGCCAGTGAACTGCCACTTCTGCCCATTCACCACCGGTATCATTCTTCGCGAAAGTCCCGCCATGACCGACCGGTAACCAGCCGAAAAACACCGGCACATGCGTTATCCTGCTGACATCATCAACCGAGTTTGCATGGGCAATGTCACTGGGGCCTCCGGTAATATACAAGGCCGGGCCATTGATGGCTGCCAGCTCATCCTTGCCTACGTTGATACCACTGCGACCACCGGGAGTGTTGTATACCCCACTGTTGAATACCAGCACGGTGTCGATCCGTGGATCAGCAGCTGTCTTTATTGCCTGCAGACCTCCACAACTATGGCCGCCGACTGCAACGCGATCAAGATCGATATGACCATGAAGTTCATCAAGCGCATCATCATTGCGCGCTGTCAGCCACTGCAGAGCCTGAAAATGTTGTTCCATGCTGGTGGCGTCAGGGCCGGGTGCAGCCGGTGGTGGAGCGGCTCCCTGCACAGCCTGTGGAGCAGTCTGGACGACCCTTGCACCTGCCAGCGGCCTTTCTTCAATTGCATAGCCGAGCGCCACCACAATGTAGCCATGAGAGGCGATTTCACGCAGGAAATAACTGTGGCCCAGCCCATTGTCGCTGCAGCCACCATTGCCCCAGAGAAAAACCGGCAGTGGTGATGACGGCAAGGTGACTGGCCGGTACAGGGTATGGGTCCTCAGATCTCCTCTGGATTGCGCCACAGCTGGCCAGGATCCTGATCCGGCCTCCTCGCCAATAAATCCGGGTGGCTGGAGCTGATCCGGGCTTTCCTGCGCACCCACAGTGATGACAATGAAAAAGCACAGCATGGGCAAAACACGGATGACACGCATAGTCACTCTCCGGCAGGCATCACAGACACCTGCTATTTTTATTGGTGTGCCTGGATTGTTAACAATTTCATTGGCATTATCAATCATTGCTCCTGCATTTGTGCCGAAAGCAGCCAGTTTTCAACCCAGCGACAGTCCCGGTATTGACAGGGTCCACAGCGGCACACAAAATCAGTCCCGCAATCAGGCAGGAGACAAACACATGTTCTGCCGGAAAATACAACAAAAACAATACAGGCAGGGGATCATCATGAAGCACTCTGGAAAACGCATTTTCCACGGCATAGGCATCGGTATACTGGCCTTCTCCTGTTTCCATGCAACAGCAGCCCAGGACGATCAACCTGATAATATAGGTACCGGACCTTATGCGGCTATCAAGGAAGAAGTGACCTCCCTGCCCGAGCATGTGGTCTACAGACCAGGCGACCTCAGTGCACTGGGGAACGAAAAGCTGGGCGTGGTCGCCTGGGGTAACGGGGGTTGCTCCCGTGATGGTGCCAGCACCAGATTTCATCTGCTTGAATTGGCTTCACATGGATTTCTGGTGATTGCCAATGGCCAGATTTACAGCGGTCCGGGAGCCCATGAGCGCGATCCGGTTCCGGAGGGTGAACAACCACGACGTACAGAGTCCGAGGATCTGATCTCGGCAATCGACTGGGCCATGGCTGAGAATGCCCGCCCGGACAGCCCTTACTACAACCGTATTGATCCCGACCAGATTGCACTTTCCGGTTTCAGCTGTGGTGGCCTGGAAGCCCTGCAGATGGCTGGGGATCCCAGGGTAGACACCCTTGTGCTGCATAACACCGGCGTAGTGATAGAAGGCCCACAGGGTCTGGCAGCCATGAGTGCCACCAAAGAGCAGTTGAACGACTTTCACACCTCAGTCATCTACATTCTCGGGGGTGAACCGGACATTGCCTACACCAATGGCATGGATGACTATGCGCGCATCAACCATGTACCTGCTGCAGTTGCCAACTTGCCTGTGGGGCATGGTGGCACTTACTTCGAACCGAATGGAGGAGAAGCTGCACAGGTGGCAGTGAACTGGCTCAAGTGGCAATTGCGCAATGATGCACAAGCCGCAGGCTGGTTTGTCGGTGAGCAGTGTGTGCTCTGCATGGACGATGAGTGGACCCTCCAGATGAAAGGTTTTGGTCAATAGACTTTCCCGCATTCCGAAAAGCAGTAATTACGCATGCCTGATTCAAATTCCGGATTACCTGTATTGATAAGTGGTGGCGGCATCGGCGGCCTGTCCCTTGCCCTGACACTGCACCAGATCGGCGTTGAGTGTCTCGTCCTGGAAAGTGTTTCCGCGCTCAAACCACTGGGAGTTGGCATCAACCTGCAACCCAATGCTGTAAGGGAACTCTATGATCTCGGACTGGATGCTGTCTTCCTGGACAAAACCGGACTGCAAACGCGTGAATGGGCGCTGGTAGGATTGAATGGCAACGATATCTGGTCTGAACCCAGAGGCCTGGATGCCGGGTACAAGTGGCCGCAGTACTCTGTTCATCGCGGCGAATTGCAGATGCTACTTTACAACAAAGCCTGCGAACGCCTGGGCACAGATGCAATCAGGCTTGGCCAGCGTGTTACCGGTTATCGGAATCATGAAGATGGCAGGGGCGTAACCGCCTTTGTTACCAATCGCAATGGGGAAATTTCCAGTGTTGCAGGCAGATTGCTGATCGCTGCAGACGGCCTGCATTCTGCTGTGCGTGAACGTATGTATCCAGACCAGCCTCCCATACACTGGGGAGGGGCAATCATGTGGCGTGGCACCAGCCCGGGTGTGCCAACACGCACAGAAGCTTCTTTTGTCGGACTTGGCATGCATGATCACCGTTTTGTTTTCTACCCCATTTCACCACCCGATCCCGAGACCGGTCTGGCTACCATCAACTGGATTGCCGAAATAACCATGGACAATTCCGAAGGCTGGAGCAATGGTGACTGGAACCGTCAGGTAGCGTTGGAAGACTTCATCCATCATTTCGAAGACTGGAACTATGACTGGCTGGATGTCCCTGCCCTGATCAGGAAATCCGATGCCATCTATGAATATCCCATGATAGATCGTGATCCTGTACCCAGCTGGCAGGATGGCAATGTGGCACTGCTTGGTGACGCAGCACACGTGATGTATCCGGTAGGGTCAAATGGCGCCAGTCAGGCCATTATTGATGCACGCGTGCTGGGTGCAGCCATGCTTGAGCATGGTGTGAATGCCGAGGCACTTGCCGCCTATGACAGGAAGCTCTGCGCAGAAGTCTCTTCGCTGGTGCTGCGCAATCGGGGCTCAGGCCCTTTCGGAATACTCAATATTGTCGAGGAACGCTGCGGCGGTGTGTTTGATGACATCAACGATGTAATCGACAAGAGTGAAATCGATGATTTCATGGCCAGATACAAGGCAGCAGCGGGTTTTGCCATTGAAAGTCTGAACAAGGCACCGCCCACCATTGCACCCGGTAGCAGGGTCAGGAAATGAGCATGCTGAGACATTTCATATTGATCAAATACCACAAACAGACACCTGAAGAGCATATCGAAACCTTTTGCCGGAAAATGTCTGCACTTCAGGACAGCATCCCGGAAATCAATGCACTTGAGATTGGCCGCGACATACTGCAGGAAAGCCGCAGCTGGGATCTGATTCTGGTAATGGGTTTTGAATCAGTGCCGGCACTGCGTCGCTATCAGCAAGATGAAAAACATCAGGAGGTCATGCAGTTCAATGCACCTTATGTTGCGGAAGTGGCAGCGATTGACTACGCAATACCCTATATCCCGCATATAAAGTGATCATCAGGAAGCCAGCTCTTCCCTGATCAAGGTATCAAGTACTCTTCTGAACATGGTTGGTCCGCGGTCATCCGTGATTGAAACCATGGGTGATGCAGTTTGCAGATTCACATTCAGCTGCTGTGCCTCGATAGTCAGTTTGTCTTCCATGAAAGCCTTGTTGGCGAGCTTCCACATCCCTTCGACGATTTGCGGATTTTGCTGATGCTCGGACATGCGTGGCCCCCAGCTGAAAAAATACCGGGAAGTCCCGTCTGTCATCGGCGTAACTGCCTGAGAGGTGAAACTGGCAGTGTCGGGATCGAGGTCTTCAGGAGGTGGCCCGAAATCGCTTGCTTGTGCAGTGCCCGCGGTATACATGCCCTGGTACATCATCAACACGCCAGGGACAATGAAGTCGTAGGTCATGAATTGGTCGAAGTGGCTGTCCTGACTCCGCTGGTAGGCTCTTCGGGGGGCATCGGTGTTCCAGCGGGTAATCCTGATCCCGCGATCCAGTTTCTGCACACGAGGCTGGTTGAAATAGGCATCGCTACGTCCACCTGCAAAGGAATTCAGATGCGTGTAGGCAATGTGCCCAAGGTCAGTAAGGTTGTCGTTGATCATCAGGTAATTGGCCTGATAGTCGAGATGACCCTTGTGCATGCACCAATGTGGATCATCAGGACCTGTTGTTGGCGGTATCAGTGCCTCATCGGCCTTTTCCGGCTCGCCCATCCAGACCCAGATCCAGTCGTGTTTTTCTGCCACAGGATATGTGTTGACCACAAACGCAGGCGGAACTTCGTCACCCTGCAGCTTCATGGTAGGGACTTCAATGCACCTGCCGACAGTATTGAATTTGAGCCCGTGATACATGCAACGAATATCATCACCTTCCCGCCTTCCTTTGGAGAGGGGCATATGACGATGGCAACACTGGTCAGCCATCGCAACAAGTTGACCATTGTGCTTTCTGTAAACAAGCACCGGTTTGTTGGTAATTCTTATTGCATACAGGTTTTCTGCAGTAAGCTCATTACTCCATGCCGCCACATACCAGCAATTGTGCAGCCATAGTCTGCTGTCGGCACTGGTTCCCTTGATGATGTCCATGACTCCCCCTGAATATTGTCATGAATGACTCTCCTGGTGTTTTAGCAATGAGAGCAGGTATTTGCAAGACTGACATTTCCATGTCAAAGCCGGATGATTTGTCCGGTTTCATTGATGAACAGTAAAGCACGCCCAGCTGTTGACTTGCACCAAGGCAAATGCAAGTTTTTCAGTATAATATGGTCCCTGTTTGGACATTGTCGAGTCTGAAAGAAATCCGGTTGACCAGCGTGATTCTGCCAATCAACTGCAAATGTGAATTTCATATCATTTCTTTATCAGGAGAATAGAATGCGTTCTATCGCAATTCCCGTAGCAGAT
>JAURLQ010000009.1 GCA_030831125.1 Gammaproteobacteria bacterium | reverse complement strand
GGGACCCTGGCAGATTCAGACCTTTCGAGGAATCAAAAAGCTGCCACATCCAGATATATGAAAACAGACCATAAACAACGCCTGACATACCGCCGAAATTGTTGCCTCCACCATAGAGATACTGGACTGTGTTGGACACCAGGGAGAGCACAACAATTGTAATACCCAGCGAGATCGAGGAGAGCTTGAGCTCTATCCGCTGTCCCAACTCCCAGAGCCACATCATGTTGAAAACCAGATGGATCAGTCCTGCATGCAGCAGGATCGGCGTCATCATCTTCATCAGCTGTAAGACGCTGAAATTTTCAATTACCCGGCTCAGAATGATAATGCGGGTACCGAAGCTGAAATCAGGATACAAAAGATCTCTTGTCAGGGCTGTTGGCGCATCAAGTGGCGCAATAAAAGCCAGAAGCACACATACTGCTATCAGAAAAAGGCTAAGGGGTGCATTTTGCAGGGTCTGGCCAATCTGCCCTGCCAGTTTGCCTCCATTGAGATAACCACCAAGACTGATGTTGTCTTCGGGTAGAGGCCTGATCAGGCCCTGCTGCCATTGATTGAAAAGTGCAAGCGTTTCACGGACTTTCTCCCTGTCAGCTACCAGCACAAACTGTTCCGGGTTCTGTTGCACTATGCGATGGGATATTTTTTTCTGCCACAGCAGTCGACTGAAATCAGCAAGGTCAATTTCTGAATTAACCGAAAATACGTTGATCATCTTCCACCCTGGTTGTCACCGGGACGATGTGACCATCCCAGTTTGCTCCTGCATGTGGCGTAGTAATCGTAGTCCTCGGGATGCAGCAGTTTCAGTTCCCGTGCCTTGCGTCTGATTGTAATGATGTCTCCGGGTGCTGTCGTATATTCAACAGAACCATCACAGCTCACCTGGGGGCTGGCACTGTTGTGCCTGTCTCCCACCACAATAGTGATCTCCCTGTGACTGTCTACTACTATAGGGCGCGAACTCAGGCTGTGGGGATACATCGGCACCAATACCAGTGCATCCAGGTCGGGGTGCATGATAGGTCCGCCTGCCGACATCGAGTAGGCCGTGGAACCAGTCGGGGTTGCAACAATCAAACCATCTGATGCCTGGTTATATACAAATTGCCCGTCAATATAGAGCGCGAATTCGATCATCTGGGCTGCGATACCGGGGTGCAGCACCACATCATTCATCGCAGAGCCGATCAGGGTGGCCTGGCCATTTGAAGAAAGGCTGGCATCCATCAGAAAACGTGATTCAACCTTGTACTTGCCGGAGAGAATCTGGCCAAGGCTCTGTTCAATATCATCAGGCAGTATGTCAGTCAGAAAGCCAAGTCGCCCCCTGTTGATACCAACCACCGGAATATCCTGCTCGGCCAGCACTATGGCAGCTTTCAGCATGCTGCCATCACCACCAACCACTATAACAAGCTCACAAACTTCGCCCATGCTTTCCCTTGGGCATACCTTGTAAGGATGTTCACCAAGCAAACCGGAAACAGCATCATCAAGCACAATACGGGTAGACGGTCTGTGCTCCAGAAATGCAATAAGTGTGTGCAGGGAATCTATGATATCCCGGTTGTCACGTCTGCTGATCAATCCTATGGTCGAAAACTGTTGCATGCCACAAGTCTGCGGGAAAAGTCGCAGTATAGCATGTGACAATCGTACTTATGGGGATGCAGAATCTTCAGAAATGCAGGCGCAATTTCATGTCTTTCAAGTATTTAACTTTCTGAAGAATCAGAATAATCACTTCCGCGTTCCCAGCCCCTTAGCCCCTGAAGCCCACCACCGTGAATCACCAGTACTCTGCTTCCTGCCGGGTAATATCCGGATTCAAGCAGACTTTGCAGGGCCATGAAAAGTTTACCCGAATAGACAGGTTCCAGTGGAATACCGGTTTCGGCCTGGAAGTCATCGATAAAATTGAGCAGTTGCTTATCTGCTTTTGCAAAACCACCCCTGTGAAAATCATCCAGTACTTCCCATTTTTCAGATCTCACCGTCAGCCTGTGTCGAGCAAGCAGATCTTCTGCTGCAGCTTGCAGATATCCCTTTCCCTTGAGGGCCTGTATACCCGTTACAGGCAGGGAGGTAGCTGTAATCAATCCGCAGAGGGTCGTACCTGTACCACAAGCCAACAAGAGATGACTGAAGTCACCTTCGAGCCCGGCTCTAACCAGTTTCTGGCAGCCTTGTATGCCATGCAGATTGGCCCCTCCTTCAGGAATGACCATACAGTTACTGTACCGGCCAGCGAGATACTCCTGATAGTCTGCATAATTTCTTCTGCGGTATCGGGCACGGGAAACGAATTCCAGCTCCATGCCCCAGGCCCTTGCCTCAGTCAGGCAGGGATTGAGAAAAGCTGGCTCTTCACCCCTGATGATGCCCACGGTATTGAAGCCGAATCTGTGTCCTGCAGCAGCCAGAGCATGCAGATGGTTAGACCAGTATCCGCCAAAACTTAGCAGGGTGCTGTAGGCGCCTGATCTGGCTGCCTGCAGGTTGGGCAGCAGTTTGAAATATTTGTTGCCACTGATTTCAGCATCGACCAGATCGGCCCTGAGAATGGAAACTGAAACCCCAAAGGGATTGATCCAGCCCGTATTCACGGGCTGAACAGGAATATCAGTTGAGTACTCTGTAACCTCTTCCAACCAGGCAGTTCCTGATAACCATACGACGTTCAGCCAGTGCTCCGCCAGCGCCGGAAACGCCTCCTGTGGTTGCACCTACGCCAGCAGTCCGTGCTGCAGTTTCACCATTGCCGAATACAGCGCCCACTACACCGCCAACCACCGCACCCGTGGCAGCGCCGGCTGCAGTCTGCCGTGCCACTTCGACCTGATCGGCATAGACTTCACATTCTGCCATATCCTGCTCCAATGCTTCAGGGTCTACACCGGCCATATCGATAATCGGCTCACGACCGGTCAGTTTTTCCACACCTGCACAAGCGCAAAGTCCGAACACAATGGCAGTAACGATGGTAAGTGTCATAGGGGCACGCATACGGAATCTCCTGTCGTGGTAGCTCGGCTGTTTGAATATTCAGCAGGGTTTGACAGCGGAGTACTCTGGTTGAAACTGAGACCGTCTGCGGCAGGGAGCCGCAGTCGAGCCCCCATGGGCAGAGCCGAACGTATGCAAAGCAAAGCTTTGCGTGAGGTATAGCGACATTCGGCTATACCGAATGGCTGAACCGGGTTTACGGCGTGTCGAAGTGTCAACCAGAGGACTCCACAATTACCACTGATATCGAATAATTCAAACTGACCAGCTACCTGTTTTGATCATTGGCATGCACCTGGCCCGGACTCATGTAAACTATGCAGCCTTGCCTGACATGCCTGTTGCTGTTAACGCCCCATAACTGAAAAAGTTGACATCAGCATGCTGAATAAAACCTTGATTTAGCCACTTCATGACCAGGACCTGATTTGACCAGCCGTATACAACAGGCATCGCTGCAATGGGATGCACAGGGACTGCCCTGCTCACTGGACTACGGTGACATCTATTTTTCCCGTGCAGATGCTCTGGGAGAAAGTACACATGTCTTCCTCGACGGCAACCAGCTGCAAACACGATGGCGTTCCTTGTCCGCTGCCCATTTCATCATCGGTGAAACTGGATTCGGCACAGGGCTTAATTTCCTCAACGCCTGCAGGCTTTGGGCTTCAACAACTGCTGGCGATGCAACATTGCACTATGTCAGTTGTGAACTGCATCCGGTAAGCAGGGAAGACATGGAACGCTGGCATGCCGGATTTCCTCAGCTGGGGGAATGGAGCAAACTGCTGCTGTTGCAATACTCGGGACATACTGCGGGTGTCCAGCAGTTCCAGCTGACGCTGGGTAAACACCGTGTATTGTTGACACTGCTGTTGGGAGATGCGCTGCCAATGTTCAATGCGCTCAACGGGATTACCGGCTTCAGGGTTGATGCCTGGTTTCTGGACGGCTTCGCACCCAGACTCAACCCCGGTCTTTGGAATACAGCCCTGTTCCGAAGTCTAGCAGCGCTCAGTGACAACAACACCACGCTGGCCACCTATTCAGTTGCCGGGAGTATCAGGCAGGGGCTACTCGAAGCCGGATTTTCTGTGGAAAAAGTGCCGGGTTTTGCCAGCAAAAAGGAAATGCTGATAGCCGGATACAGAACCACAATTGAAAGGTCTCCCCTGCCGAAAAATGAAGCGGTTTGTGTTGTCGGCGGTGGCCTTGCAGGTTGCAGCACTGCCTATGCACTGGCCTGCAGCGGTGTCCCGGTGACAGTGCTCGAAAAAGAACAGGAAATTGCTGCACACGGTTCTGGTAATCCACAGGGTATTCTGCATTTCAGACCAGTAAAAAGCCTGGCTCCTGACCATCACTTCAACCTGCAAGCCTTTCTGCATGCTTCATGTTTTTACCGGTCACTGGCAGCATCAAAAGGGCTGGACTGGCAAGCTTGCGGACATCTGCAACTTGCCCATGATGAAAACCAGGCAAAGCGTTTCAGGGAAATATTGCAGCAGCAGCAGTACGCAGATCCACTGATGCAGCTGCTCAGTCCAGAAGAAGCAAGCAGTATTGCCGGTGTGAAAGTGTTGACCAGTGCGCTGTTTTTTCCCGATTCAGGCTGGATATCACCACCCGCACTGTGCAGGTTCTATCTGGACCATCCTCTTATCACTGTCATGCGTGGGCAGCAGGTGCTCAACATGGAAAAGGACAACACACAATGGCAGCTTGAAGTGAAGTCTGCTTCAGGAACTTCCACAACAGGTTTCAACCGGGTAGTGCTTTGCAACAGCGCAGATGTCCATTTTTTCAGGCAAACAAGGCATCTGCCGGTGATCAGTAACCGGGGCCAGGTGGATGTATATGCTGCAGGCGCTGATGCAACCAGGCTCAGGACAGTAGTCTGTGGCCAGAGTTATCTTGTACCTGCTTCAAATGGACTCCAGAGTACTGGCGGCAGTTATTTCCTCGGAGATCATTCCGGTGAAGGGAAGGAATCACGCAGGGTTTGGCATCTGGAAAAGTTGGCAGCAATGAGCCCGCTACTTGCAGACTCCCTGGAAAATCAAACCCTGTTGATGCAGCGTTCAGGTACACGATGTATTACACCTGATCGCCTGCCATTGACTGGTGAACTGGCGCAATATCCGGGCTTGTTCCTGAACATTGGTCATGGCTCGCATGGCCTGACACGGACGCCTTTTGCTGCAGCACTGCTCGCCAGCCTTATCACAGGCACGCCGCCGCCGATGAACAAACTGCATGCGCAAATGCTGAATCCCTCCAGATATCCGCAATGAAGTGTTTCAGCAACCTGCGCTGTAGAAAGTGGTGAGCGCCCTGCACAAGTATTCGATATCCCTGCTGCCTGCCAGTTCACGTATAGAGTGCATTGCAAAGGTAGGTACACCCAGATCCAGCACAGCAATGCCCAATGCTGCAGCAACCAGTGGTCCGATAGTACTGCCACAACCCATATCACTGCGGACAACAAAATCCTGGAGAGGCACATCAACGGACTTGCACAACTGCCTGAAACGAGCGCTGGTATCACTATTGGTGGCATAGCGCTGATTGGTATTGAATTTCAGGACAGGCCCACCATTGAGCAGTGGCCCATGCCTGCTGTCATGCTTGTCGGGAAAATTGGGATGAATACCATGGGCATTGTCCGTTGAAATCATCAATGAGCGGCTCAGCATACGACGATAGTCTTCTTCACTGCCCCCGTTGCATTTTTCATTCAGTCGCAACAACACCGATTCCAGAAACGGTCCGGAAGCACCTGAGGCTGATGCACTGCCTACTTCTTCATGGTCATTGCATACCAGCAGACAGGTCTTGCTTCCCCTGGCTTGAAGCAGACTCTGCAAGCCGGCAAAGCAGCTCAACAGGTTGTCCAGTCTGGCTGCAGCAATGAATTCTTCATTGAAACCGACCAGTGCGGGACGATTACAGTCATAAAGACAAAGCTCATAATCGAGCACTCTGCCGACATTTGCCTGAGGATTCCGGGTTCTTGTTTCATCGGCCAGAATCTGTCTGAATTCAGTTCTGTTGTCTGAAGTCTGCATCAACAGTGGTGGTAAATCTGTCTGGGCATTGATGCTGCGTTTGAGATTTACTTCGCGGTCAAGATGTATTGCAAGACTTGGAATAACAGCAAGGGGTCTTTTGAAGTCCAGCAGGCACTGCTGCAGCTTTCCATTGCTGTCCTCGTAGTTAACGCGGCCCGCCAGTGAAAGATCCCGGTCAAACCAGGGATTCAGCAGTGCCCCACCGTATACTTCTACGCCCAACTGAAGATAACCATGACGAAACAGTTCCGGTCTTGGCTTTATTTTCAGGCAGGGACTGTCGGTATGCGCGCCAACCATGGCAATGCCGCTTTCGGGGAGCGGCTCATCACCAAGACGCATGGCAATGATCGATGAATCATTGCGGGTGAGATAGTAGCAGCCTCCGTTTTTCAGGGACCATGCAGCACCTTCATCCAGCCGACTGAATCCGGCCTCTTCCAGAAGTGTCGCCATGACGGCGACTGCATGGAAGGGTGAAGGTGCTTCAGCGATGAAATCGCAAAGCGCGCGATCCGGTGCCACAGGGTTCATACGCTATTGTTACTGGATTTCGAGCAGTTCCACATCAAAAATCAGTACGGCATTGGGTGGAATTGCATCACCTGCACCTGAAGGGCCATAAGCCAGATCAGAAGGCACGAAGAAACGGAATTTGTCACCCACTTTCATCAACTGCAAGCCTTCCGTCCAGCCGGGAATAACGCCATTGAGCGGAAATGTAGCAGGCTCGCCTCTCTGGATTGAACTGTCGAAAACGGTACCATCAATCAGGGTGCCTTCGTAGTGGACACTTACCGTGTCGCTTTCAGATGGCATTGGTGAACTACTGTCACCTGCACTGGTAACAACCTGATATTGCAAACCTGATGCGGTGGTCATTATGCCTGGCTGGGTAGCATTGCTGGCCAGAAAATCACGTCCTTGCTGGGCGAAGGCTTCAATGGCCTGCTGAACTTTCTGCTGCTGCAGCATGCTGAACTCCTGGATGGCTGCCATCAGTTCGCTTTCTTCCAGTTTCAGTTCACCGGATACGGCATCCTGGATGCCCATCACCAGTGCTGCCATGTCAAGATCTTCCATCAGGCCCTGTCCGACAAGGTTTGCACCAATATTGACACCTATGCTGTAACCTGCTCTTTGTTCGGCACTGCTGAGGTCCTGTGCCAGAACCGGCAGGACAAACAGTGAACCCACAATCAGGGGCATTACACTGCGGACTGACTTGGTAAGTGCATTTTTCATATAAGATTCCTGTATTCGGCAGTGCAGGTTCGGACCAGGGACCGCACGTGTTTTTAGCCATGTAGATTCCGGGGGGTCAACCCGGGCAAACAAGGGGCGCATACTACTAGTACCGGCCCCCAAATGCCACTGGAGCGGACTGGACAAAACTCCACTCTACCAGCACTATGCTTACCAGTGCAGACCAGTATCCAGCGGGAAAAATGACCCTTTTCATGAAAATAAATCAATACCGGTTGTACATGCAGCACCTGATATTCCTGGTAGTGCTGACAGGTTGCAACAGCAGTCCCTACCGTATCACCTTCAATGACAATGTCATTTACGATCCCACTGTTACTGAGGAGAGCCGGATTTTCAGTGATGCTGCTTTGCAGGCCTGTGTTAACCAGCTCATATCCGTTAATGTCTCCCTCCAACTTGCCGATATTACGCTGTTGGCCTGCCCCGGTGCAGGCATACAAAATCTGGAGGGTATAGACGTCCTTGCGGCACTGGAACAGCTGGATGTGAGCGACAACAATGTCTCCAACCTTGCCCCCCTCGGCAGTCTGCGTAACCTGAGAGTGCTGGGCATCAGGAACAACGATCTAGGCAACATCGGCATTCTGAGTGGCATGCCGATTCTGCGTTTTGTTTCCCTGCAGGGAAATGAGGGTATAAGTTGCAGACAACTTGACGAGCTGGAAGAAAAACTCGGCAACACCCTGGCACGACCTTCAAGCTGTATCAGATAGCAGGGCAACTTTGCCATGCCACAATGTTAGCTGCCGGTTCTCGGAAATTCAGCGCTTCAGGACACAGGTACACCACTGTGAAACCTGAACTCATCATCCTGCTCACAGACAAGGGTTTTTTCCAGCATGGAAAATTGACCTATGCGACTGTCGATATCTTCATCGCTGTACAAACGGGCCAGGGACAGATAATCCTCGAAATGTCTTGATTCCGATCGCAGCAGCGACTGGTAGAATTTCTGCAGATCTTCATCCAGATGCGGAGCAAGTGCTGCGAAACGCTCACAGGATCTTGCCTCCACGAATGCGCCAATAATGAGGATATCTGCAAGCCGGGCAGGCTCATGGGTTCTCACCATTTTATGCAGGGCTCCTGCATAACGGGCAGGTCCGAGATGAATATAGTCTATACCCCGTTCCTGCATCAGACTGACCACCTGCTCAAAATGAAGGAGCTCTTCCCTTGCCAGTTGTGACATTTTCTTCAGCAGTTCACTTTTGTTGACATACCTGTACATCAGATTCATTGCTGTTGAGGCAGCTTTTTTCTCACAGTTGGCATGATCAATCAGTAGTATCTCGGGATTCTGCAGTGCCGCCTCGATCCATCTGGCGGGCGTCCTGCACGGCAGAAAATCCAGAACATGGGAGAGGTCATTCATTGGTGTTATCGCCATCAGCGCTTTCATCATCCGACTGATCTTCCAGCAACTCATCATCTTCCAACCAGTTTTCACCCAACTGCCTGGCAGCCTTGGCTCCAAGTTTGCGGATATTCTCTGCGCGTCGAACCAGATTGCCACGGCCGGTTGAAAGACGCTTGCATGCCTCTTCCCAGGCCAGATGACCCTTGTCCAGATGCTCCCCCACCTTGTCCAGATCTCGTGTAAATGCCACAAACTGGTCATATAGCTTGCCGGCATTTTCAGCGATCTGCATGGCATTCTTGTTCTGGTGTTCTATACGCCACAGGCTCTGGATTGTCCGGAGAGTCGCCAGCAGCGTTGAAGGACCGACCAGAATGATGTTGCTCGCGAAGGCATCTCCGAACAGTGCATCATCATGCTGCAGGGCAAGGGTGAATGCGGGCTCGACAGGGATGAACAACAATACAAAATCAAGGCTCGTAATACCCTTGAGCTGCTGGTAATTCTTGCCTGAAAGTTCACTGATGTGATTCCTGATCGATCGAATATGCTGTTTCAGATGCAGCTCTCGTGCCGGCTCATCTGCCGCAGAATAGTGGGCCTCGTAATCCTTGAGGGACACTTTTGAATCGATGATGACATCCTTCCCTTCAGGCAGATGCACAATGACATCCGGCTGACTGCGTGAGCCACTTTCATCCTTGAGACTTACCTGCACCTCGTATTCACGTCCTTTTTGCAGACCTGATTTTTCCAGCACACGCTCCAGGATGATCTCACCCCAGTTCCCCTGCACCTTGCTGTCACCTTTGAGAGCCTTGGTCAGGTTGTCTGCTTCGATACTGATGCGGTTGTTGATTTCAAGAAGTGAACGAATTTCCTTTTCAAGCGCAAAGCGCTGCTTTGACTCCTTGTCATAGGTTTCTTCAACTTTTTTCTCGAACAGCTGGATTTTTTCTCCAAGGGGCTTGAGCAGATCCTGCAGTTGCTTCTGGCTGCTTTCACTGAAATTACGACCTTTCTGTTCAAGAATGCTTTCTGCCAGACTCTGGAACTGGAGCTTGAGCCTTTCTTCAGCATTCTGCAGGAACTGCAGTTTTTCTTCAAACTGTTGATGTTGCTGCTGCAACAGTGTTTCCTGACGGGACAATTGCTCTTTCAGGCCAAGATTTTCCTCACGGGAATGCTGCAACTGCTGTTGCAGTGCCTCCAGATTCTGACCTGCCTGTCTGAGTTCCCTGTCCCTGCCTGACAGCCTTTCCTCCAGAATAGCCTTGTCAACTGCACTGCCCTCTTCTCCCTGCGCACTGGTCCCGCGCATGAGCAGGAACAAGCATGCCAGTACAACAATAAAAAGAAGCGCAAACAGCAGATAGAAAAGAGGTGGCAGCGACTCAGGCATCAGGCATCGATAGAACTGAAATCAACACCAAGACGTTCGCCCACTTCCCTGTATGCCTCGATGACATTACCCAGATCCTGGCGAAAGCGGTCCTTGTCCATTTTCTTGCGTGTTTCCCTGTCCCAGATCCTGCAGCCATCCGGGCTGAACTCATCTCCAAGCAACAGCGAATCCCCACTCATCCCGAATTCCAGCTTGTAGTCGACCAGCAGCATGCCTGCTTCTTCGAACAGGGCTTTGAGAACTGTGTTTACCTTGAAGGTGAGCTCCTTCATGGCAGCTATCTGCTGCTCTGTGGCCCAGCCAAAGGAAATGATATGGGAGTCATTGATCATCGGATCATGCAGGGCATCATCCTTGAGAAAGAATTCAAAAGTAGGAGGATTGATTATTGTGCCTTCCGCAATACCGTAGCGCTTGCAAAGACTTCCTGCTGCGAGGTTACGTACAACACATTCAACCGGAATCATGTCTAGTTTCCTTACCAGTGAATCAGTGTCGCTCAGCACACGGACAAAATGCGATGCAATACCGGCTTCACTGAGCTTGCCCATGACAAAGGCGTTGAAGAGATTGTTGACCTTGCCCTTTTCATCCAGTTTCTGCACCTTGGTGCCATCAAATGCAGAGGTGTCATTCCGGTAATGCATGATGTAAAGGTCCGGATCATCCGTGGTATAGACACTCTTGGCCTTGCCTGAATAAACCAACTCACGTCTTTGCATACCGACTCCGGAGACTGCTTGATTATTTGGAATTGTCATGCCTGGGATCAGGCGATTGTGTTGCGTATCAGGCGAAGCAGCATACTGGCACTTTCAGCATCCACTTCACCGGATTCACCAGGAATAACCAGTACTTCCACAATGCCTGCCAGTCGGCGAATCTCTACACGGAAGGGATAGGCAGGCAGGGAAGCATCCCTGGAAAACAGGCCATTGATGGTAACCACTTTCTTCAGGAAACCAGGAGATTCTTCTGCATCGATGTTTTCACTGCCAGGAGAATAGAGAACTTCGAAAATACCAGCACTTGAGTCCTCCTCCACTACTTCTACCCCCGCTCTTCTGAGTGCACGACCTACAGCTGCCCAGCTTCGATCATAGTCAGATCGCAACTGCAGTCTCTGCGACCCATCGGCACCGGTTACAAGGGACGCCTTGCCTGCGCTGGAAATGTTGCGCGCCAGAAATGATGCTGATGAAGCCTGGTAAAGATCTGCTACATCAGCAAGGTAAGTGGACATCCGGGTAAGCTCAGCGTATGCAAAGTCATTGTCAATGGAGCTTGTCGGCCAGTTTACCTGTTCAAACACAGGAGTAGCCTGTGGCACCTGCATGTGAAGCAGACGGATTTCTGCGCTGTTGTCCTGGAAACCGGTATCAACCGTTACCCGGATTTTTTCCCTGGTCAGGACATTGTCATCCTGTATGAACCATGTGGTTTCCATGCGGCCTTCAGTAGGGTTTTCGAATGCAATTTCCACCTCTCGCTGGTTCCAGTAGTCGCGGATGCGGGGCCATACCTCACTAGGGCTGACATCAACCACGATCCATGCATTCAGCTCCATCCTCTGTATGACCACTTCCCTGCCTGTTCGGCCTTCAAGCACTTCAGGGCGAGGCGGGTCAAGGAATGACTGCCGCCCGTTATCAGGAATTTCCGGAATAATGAGCAGGTCATCAATGATAAAACCATCCATGCCGGTGGGTATCAGTGTGCGCGGAATGGTTTCTGCCTCGAGATACTCAGCCTTGCGATCACGAAACACGCCATCTTCACCAACAATCCTGTTCACGCCGAGAACATCAACATCCGGAATGAGTGAGCATGCCGAAAGCACCATGCTCATCAATGGCAGAAGCCATTGTAATCTGCTGCCGGGCTTCATACTTGCATTGGACAACATCTTCAAATTGCTCCGGTTTCTTTCAGGGTATTGCGCAGCCTGTCATGGTATTGCTGATCCAGCTCTACCAGAGGCAGGCGTATACCACTGTCAATTCTGCCCATTTCCTTCAGGGCCCACTTCACCGGCACAGGATTCGATTCGAGAAACAGGTCCTTGTGCAATGCAGCAATTGTTGCATTCAGCTGTCGGGCTTCCTCACTCTTGCCCGCCAGACCCAATTCACAAATTTGTGCCATGACAGCTGGTATGACATTGGCTGTTACGGAAATGTTCCCCTTCGCACCAAGCAAAATGAGCTCAAGTGCCGTAGCGTCATCTCCTGAATAAATGGCGAAATCCGAAGGACAGTTTTCTATCAGGGCTTTACCTCTGTCAATATCGCCCGTGGCGTCCTTGATACCGACAATATTCGGGTGATCAGCCAGTGCATAGACTGTTTCGGGCAACATGTCGCAGGCAGTTCTGCCCGGCACATTGTAAAGAATCTGCGGAATATCCACCTTTTCTGCAATCATTCTGTAATGTTCATACAGGCCACGCTGGCTGGGCTTGTTGTAATAGGGTGTAACCAGCAGACAGGCATCGGCGCCAGCAATTCTGGCAGCTTCAGTCCACGCTATGGCCTCAGCGGTGGAATTGGCACCGGTGCCGGCAATGACAGGAATTCTGCCTGCAGCTGTCTTGATGACATGCCTGATAACCTGCAGGTGTTCATCCACATCCAGTGTGGCCGACTCACCTGTGGTACCTACCGCAACAATGGCACCAGTGCCGCTTGCAACATGCCACTCCACCAGACTGCCCAGCGCCTGGAAATCCAGTGCACCTTCTGCGGTCATGGGAGTGACCAGCGCCACGATACTGCCTGTGATCATACCTACCTCGGTTCAGCTGTATTACCTTGTTCAATTGGCGCTCTTCAGCAGGAGGGCCGACAATACCAAAAACGGGATTTTAACTGATGAAGGGAAATCTTGATACGCACCCTGCCCAGGGCTATTCCGGCTTACTTTTTGGCACTTTTCGTCTGGATCAGATCCACATGATGACTGACAGGCCAGGCTCTGATGATCGCCTTGATGAAAGTGGCCAGGGGTATTGCAAAAAAGACGCCCCAGAATCCCCAGATACCACCGAATACCAGCACAGCCGCGATGATGGCAATGGGATGCAGGTTGACGGTTTCAGAAAAAATCAATGGCACCAGAATGTTACCGTCGACCATCTGCAGCACGGCGTAGGCAATCATCAGGGTATACAGTTCACTGCTGAAGCCCCATTCGAAAAAGCCAACCAGCATGACAGGCAGGGCAACTACGGTAGCGCCAACAAACGGGATAATGACGGAAAACCCTACCAGCACAGCCAGCAGCAGCGGGTAGTTGAGCCCCAGTACGGCAAAAACCAGATAACTGACACCGCCGACAATGAGAATTTCCAGCGCTTTGCCCCTGATGTAGTTGGCAAGCTGGTCATTCATTTCATGCCAGATCTGCGCCATGATGGGGCGCTTTTCAGGGAGCCAGCTTTCCATCCAGTTCAACAGTTTCGCGGAATCCTTCAGCATGAAGAAAACCATGATGGGTACAAGCACCGTGTACACCATCCAGGTCACAATGCGGGTGACACTCGAAAAGGAGTAGGACAAGAGTTGCTGTCCGACCAGCGCCAGTTCGTTCTGGATTGCCGAAAGCCACTGCTGCACCTGCCCTTCAGAAAACACATCAGGGTAATTCGCAGGCAACAGCAGCATCAGCCCTCGAATCTGGTCAATCATTGACGGCAGGTCATTGATCAGTATGGTGATTCGGTTCCAGGTGAACGGCAGGAAAACCAGAATGATAAGCAATGTGGTACCCAGGAAAAGGGTATAGACAATATAAACCGCAACTCGCCTCGGCAGTCGCAGTTTAACAAGGGAGTTCACGAGCCCCTGCAGCATGTAGGTAAGGATCAGACTCCAGAGCAAGGGCGCTATGATGCTGCCCATGGTCATCATTATCGTGAAGAATACCAGCAGAAGCAGCGTGAATATGATGGCCTCATCTTCAGAAAAATACCGCTGATATAAGCCATTGAATACCTGAATCATGCGATTTGTGGATTCCTCACGGTTTACGAAGCCGGTAGATGAAGTGATTGTCGCTTTTTTCGAACTTTTCAAGCGCTATGCCACTTTGCCTGGAAAATACCTGAAAATCCCGCTCCGAGCCGGGATCAGTCGATATAACCCGGATGGTCATGCCAGATTGCATCTTATTCAGCGCCTGCCTTGTTTTAAGCAGGGGCATGGGACAGTGAAGACCGCTCAGGTCCAGTTCGATATCTACCTGATCTGACATGTGTCCATTGTATCAAGCAAGTTGAAATTAAGCCTAGCTTAATATCACCCTCTCCAGCCTGAACGTGGGCCTGCAAATCCACGAATTTCAGGTTATTTCAGGGAATTATCTGTATGATATCGGTGTCTTACATAGAGTCATGTTCATTTTCAGACCCGGTCGGATGAAGCTCAAAACCTGTTTTGTTGCAGTGTTTGTATCACTGCCACTCCTTTCCACCATGCCTTCACTGGCCCAGGTAAATCTACCTGTGCTTGGCAATTCCGTTTCCGGAACAATTTCCACCCAGCAGGAATACGAATACGGCAGGGAGTTTTTGCGTTCGGTAAGAAGAGAAACCCTGCTGCTGGATGATCCATTGATCCAGGAATACATTATCAGCCTTACATACAAACTGGCTGCTACCAGTGAACTTACCGATCACCGTCTGGATTTTGTGCTTATAGACAGCGATGTACTGAATGCATTTGCAGCACCGGGTGGCATCATTGGTGTGAATGCAGGTTTGTTCCTTTACGCTGACAATGAAGGACAAATGGCATCGGTGCTAGCCCATGAGCTGGCACATATCAGTCAGCGTCATTATGCCCGCAGCATAGAGGAAGCCCGTGCCAGCACCCTGCCGAACATGGCAGGTCTGTTGGCCAGTCTCGTTATTGCCGCCGCTGCCGGTGGTGACGCCGGACAGGCTGCCCTGATGACCAGTCAGGCTATCGGTGTTGAAAACCAGCTGCGCTTCAGCAGAAGCAATGAAGAAGAAGCTGACCGTATTGGTATCAGGAATCTCTATAATGCCGGTTTTGACCCCCAGGACATGGCAGGCATGTTCGAGCAGATGCTCCGCATGCGTGGTTTCTCCCGCCGGCCACCGGAATTCCTCTCAACGCATCCACTGGATGAAAACCGTATTGCTGACAGCCGCAACAGGGCAAACAGCTACGGTTTCGTCGGTCATATTCCGAATCCGGAATTCCTCTTGATGAAGGAACGGGTGGTCATGCATTACGCCACCAATCTGGAAAGTGAAATTGACAGCAGGCAGCGTGCGCTGCCCCGGTTGAATGGACAGCAGGCAGACGCCGCACGTTATGGTATAGCCCTGGCTCAGCTCAAATCCGGCCGTACAATCGACGCAGTGGAAACCCTCGAAACGCTCCTGCAGAAGAATCCTACCAGTATCACTTATGCCATGCTTGCTGCAGATATTGCCCGTGAAGCACAGAATTTTGAAAAGGCATTTGCAATTCTGGAGGAGCAGCTGCGGATCAATCCGGGTAACCATCCACTCACGATGAACTATGCCACTACACTTGCAAGTGCCGGACGATTCAGTGATGCCGCCCGGGTACTGGAACTGCATTCACAGTCTCATCCAAATGATATGCAGCTCTGGTATGACCTGGCAGAGATCCAGGGACAGGCAGGCAACATCAGCAAAGTCCACCAGGCAAGGGCCGAGTATTTCATTTGCATTGGTGATTTTACCCATGCACGTGAACAATTGGCTTTTGCAATGGATCTAGAAAAAGAAAGACTGGCCAGAGCCCGAATCCAGCAAAGACTGGATTACATCAGGGACATAACTACACGCTTCTATCGCTAAGGGTGTCGCAATACCTGCTTATCTACCGTTATGCAGGTTCATGTCGAGCTTTTGTCCCTGAACTGCAACATTTTCTGCAGAGGAACCAATGCCCTTCGCCCGAGCTCAGGATCCACCAGAATTTCATTGGTCCCCTTGAGCAGGGAGTAATACAGATTTTCCATATTGTTCATGCCCATCCACGGACAGTTGGCACAACTGCGGCAGGTGGCACCTTCTCCCGAGGTAGGTGCCATGATGAACTCCTTGTCTGGCGCATTTTGCTGCAGCTTGTAGAAAATTCCCTGGTCAGTAGCCACGATGAACTTTTGCTCAGCCCTGTTGCGTGCGGCGTTGATGATCTGCGTGGTCGAACCGACAACATCGGCCAGTTCAAGAACGCTCAAGGGCGACTCCGGGTGCGCCAGCACCGCAGCATCCGGGTGTAGATGCTTCATTTGCAGTAATGCCCTGGTCTTGAATTCCTCATGCACAATACAGGCACCATCCCATAGCAGCATGTCCTGCGTGCCGAGTTTCTGCTGGATATAACGACCGAGATGTTTGTCAGGAGCCCAAATGACTTTTTTCCCCTGATCCAGCAAGTGCTCAACTACATCAACAGCAATTGCGGAAGTTACCACCCAGTCTGAAATTGCCTTTACGCCGACGGACGTATTCGCATAAACCACAACTTCATGATCAGGATGTGCCCGGCAGAATTTACTGAATTCTTCGGCAGGGCAACCGATGTCCAGAGAACAGGTTGCCTCCAGAGTAGGCATGAGCACAGTTTTTTCGGGATTCAGTATCTTGGCTGTTTCGCCCATGAAACGCACACCGGCCACTACAAGGGTATCTGCAGAACACTGTGTACCAAAACGGGCCATTTCCAGGGAATCGGCGACCAGACCTCCTGTTTCCTCTGCAAGTTTCTGCAAATCAGGATCTGTGTAGTAATGCGCGACCAAAATGGCATTGCGTTGTTGAAGCAACTGCCGGACTTTATGCTCGAACGCAGCATGTCTTGCCCTGCTGTCTTCTGATTCAACAGGTACCCTGTCCAGCCAGGCCTTGACAGTCTCCCGGTCAGCAGCAGGTAATTCATCAGTTCTGGTTACTTCAGATTCAGCCATGAACGGATTGTAGAGCCTTTTGTATCGAGAAGGAGCTACCAGGTGAAAGGAAATGAAAAGCAATGGATATGACTGAAATGGTGGGTCGTGAAGGATTTGAACCTTCGACCAATTGGTTAAAAGCCAACTGCTCTACCGACTGAGCTAACGACCCGTTTCAGAAAGGCGCACATGGTACTCAAACAGACGGAAATTACAAGTGCGAATAAGTCCCGACGAGCTTGCGTAAACATTTGGAAATTCTTTACTTCAGGGGTTTAGGGACTTGCTGCCATCGCTGCAGGAACACCAGTGATGGACATTGAGGCAAACGGGCTTCCCGTTTCGTCACAAAACCAAAGTCCAAATTATCTCAGGTACTGTGCGGAGCAGTCTGATAACGTGTCGGATCAATGGTACCTGCCTCCATGAAGCCCTTGCGCCGGAATCGACAACTGTCACAAACACCACATGCCCTGCCTTCCTGATCTGCCTGGTAACAGGAAACTGTCTGGCTGTAATCTACACCTGCGGCAATACCGGCCTTGATAATCTGTGCCTTGTTGAGGTTGATCAGTGGGGCCTCTATGCGCAATTCTGTTCCTTCAACTCCTGCTCTGGTTGCAAGGTTGGCCATTTGCTGGAAAGCGGCGATGAAATCCGGCCTGCAATCAGGATAACCTGAATAATCCAGTGCATTCACTCCAATAAAAATCGACCTTGCCCTGATCACTTCGGCCCATGCCAGCGCATAGGCAAGAAAAACCGTGTTTCGTGCAGGCACATAGGTAACAGGTATGCCGGATGTTTCTGTTTCCGGTATCTGCATCGACATATCAGTCAAGGCAGATCCGCCGATACCACTCATATCAACCTGAATGACCTTGTAATCCACAAGCGGCAAATTGGCTGCAATCCTTGCAGCAGCCTGCAACTCACTGCGATGTCTCTGGCCATAGTCAAAGCTGAGCCCATAACAGGCATATCCCTGTTCCAGTGCCAGTGCCAGACAGGTTGTTGAATCCAGTCCCCCTGAGAGCAGTACAACTGCCCTTGGTTGATCATGCATGTCTTTTCCCCGCAACACTATCTTCCCCGGGCATCATGCCAAAGATACTTGTGCAATTGCAGCTGCAGGCGCACAGGCAATCTGTCCCGCAAGATCCAGTCTGCAAGCGTACAGGCCTGCAGACTTTCATGAACAGGAGAAAACAGCAGTTCTCCTGTTTTCCCCTGCAGTCCATACTTGTCTATCAACTGTCGTGACCATTCATAATCCTGCTCATCTGCAATCACGAACTTTATCTGGTCATGCTTGCCCAGAACCGCAAGATTCTCATAGAGATTACGATCCAGCTCGCCCGATGCTGGAGTCTTCATGTCTACTACACGACTGACCCTGGCATCGACAGCACTCACATCAATGGCCCCACTGGTTTCGAGGGAAACCTCATAACCGGCATCACAAAGGGCTTGCAAAAGCGGCAAACAGGCCTTTTGCGCGAGCGGCTCACCGCCAGTAACACACACATAACGCGCATTGAAGTTTGCAACTTCATTGAGAACCTGGTCCTGTGCATACAACACCCCCCCGCTGAATGCATAGGCAGTGTCGCAATAGACGCATCTCAGTGGGCATCCAGTCAGACGGATGAATACAGTAGGACACCCTGCCGTAAGGGCTTCACCCTGCAGGGAATAGAAAATTTCCGTGATACGGAGTTTGTCCATTGGAATTTGCCCGGATGTTCCGAATGCAGTGTCAGGTTTTACAGTGGTAGCTGGCCGATTGCAGACTATTGCTGCAGAAAGCGCTCTGCTTCCCTGATTTCCGGACTACTCTGGGGGTAACGGGCAGGCAGATCCCGCCACAGCTGCTCAGCCTGGGCACGATTACCCATCTGGCTGTAAACCACACCGAGTTTGAGCATGGCCCCCGGGGTTTTGGCATCCTGTGGATATTCATTCATCAGTTTCATGAACACATCACGCGCCTGTGGCAGTCTTTGCAGCAGAATAAGGGCTTCCCCCTGCCAGTAGAGGGCATTGGTATATCTTCTTCCCTGGGGATAGACATCGATGTACTGCTGGAACTGGGTAACCGACTCCTCATAGCGCCGTTCTTCCAGCAACAGATTCAGCGCAGAGTTGTACAACTCATCATCATTGAGAGCAGTGGTATCGGCACTGGCGTTACCTGTCTGTGCTATCGGTGTAACCACGCTGATAGCTGCCCCGGTGCCATTAGCAATACCCTGAATACCCGATTGAGGTGATGTTTGGCTGCTTGTCCCCGGTGTGGGGGATGTTACTCCAGTGACGGGTAATTGACCTGGCTGGGTCGCTATGGTGCTGGCTGCACTTAGCCTCTGGTCAAGGTCCAGATAACGGTCAAGGGATTCCTGCTGCAACTGTCTGAGCTGATAGCCCTGCTCTTCCACTATGCCACGCAGGGTCTGCATTTCTCCCTGCAGGGCTTCGAGCTGGTTGTACATGCTCAGCAGCAGATCGTTGCCGCCACTTTGATTTTGCTGCGCTACCGGCGCCACACGCGACGGTCCACCATTTACACCAGCTTCGACAACGGGAACCTGGGCCAGCAACTGGCTACTGGCAATACTCAAAAAGGTAATGATCAGACCACGCATGACTTTACTCCCGATTTCAGCTGTATGATGCCGCAATTATGGCACCGGAAAAAAAAAGCCGGGCGAACCCGGCTTGACTTTAAAGCTTTCAGCGCAGAACTCAAGACAATGCGCCCATCAGACTGTACTGACAGCTTACTGTACGATTTCCACGCGACGGTTACGTGAGTAAGCCGCTTCAGTAGTACCCTGCTGGGCAGGTCTTTCTTCACCGTAGCTTATCGTTTCAAGCTGGCTGGCAGAAACACCCTGCACCTGCAGATAACGCTCAACTGCCTGGGCACGGCGCTCGCCGAGTGCAAGGTTGTATTCGCGTGTACCACGCTCATCTGCATGGCCTTCCAGACGGTAACGCTGACCCGGATTGGCTTTCAGATAGTTGGCATGGGCTACAAGAGCCGTACGGGCCTCTGCACTCAGATCACTACGATCGAACTCAAAATAGAAAATTCTGGTCGCCATTAAACGCTGCTGCTCCAGCTCAGCGGCAGTAGGCTGAGGGTTATTAACCGGTGCAGATGTTGCAGGCGGGGTTGTAGACACCGTTTCTGTACCAGCTGAACCATCGGTATCATTGGAAGAACAAGCTGCTATTGTTACCGACAACAAAGCAGTTATACCAAGTTTCAGTACGGTGTTGGTTTGCATACAAACTCCTCGTGTTTATTATGCGTTGGCAAAAATTGCGGCAATATTTTCTAAGGTTTTGACTACAGTAACAAGACCCTGGGGGCCATTTTGGCCATTTTTTTTCAATTCAATTGCTGATCCCGTTCAGCGATGATTAATCGAGAAAGGGTGACCACGCGGGTTCCCTGACATCTCCCTGATCCACCGGAAGCTGGAACTTCACCCTGCCGTCGATTGAAACAGCATTGAGAACTCCGCGATCCCCCTCTTTTGAAGCATAAAGGATCATACTCGCATTTGGTGCAACTGTGGGAGATTCATCAAGTTGGGTATCGGTAAGAAATCGGATAGTGCCCCTTTCAAGATTCTGGATGACCAGATGGTAACTGTCACTGGTATCTTCCCTGTGAATCATGATCAGGTTATTGCCATCCTGCAGCAGGCTGCCCTTGGAATTGTAGACTCCCTGGAATGTGACTCTTTCTGTCCATCCGGTTTCCAGGTCCACCTGATAGATCTGGGGCCTGTTGGCACCTCCCTGCTCGGATGTGTAGATTATGGACTTGCTGTCCGGGGTCCAGCTCGGCTCTACATCAATGGCAAAATGCGTTGTAACCTTGCGTAACTCACGGGTGCGCAAATCCATGACATAGATATCAGGATTTCCGTCCATGGACAGGACCATGGCCATCATTGATCCATCCGGCGACCACACCGGAGAGCTGTTCAACCCCGGAAATTCCGTGATTTTCTCACGGTTACCCGTGGCAAGATCCTGGATATAGATTCTTGGATACCGGTCCTCAAAACTGACATAGGCAATCTGGCTGGCGTCAGGAGACCATGTTGGTGACATGATGGGCTCCCTGGAACTGAGCAGCACCTGGGGACGACCTCCATCAGCATCGGAAATATTCAGCTGGTAATCGGTGTCGGTCTCGGAGCGCCGCTGGGAGGTCACATAGAGGATCTTGGTCGCGAATGCCCCCCTGACACCGGTTATCTGCTCGTAAACCACATCACTGATCTGGTGGGATATGTCACGCAGCTGGCTTTCGGACCCGCTGATGACTTCTCCCACCATGCGAGTCTGCCGAACCACGTCAAACAGTTCATACTGCACCTGCATCAGGTTACTGCCACTGGAACGCATGATCTTGCCCACAAGCAGATAATCTGCGCCAAGAAATGACCAGTCCCGATAGAACACTTCACGCTCTTCATGGGGTGTGCTCAGCATGTTTCGTTCTTCAATGGTGCGGAATTCCCCGCTGTTGCGGAGATTGCTGCCAATAACGTCGGTCACATTCTCAGGCAACACCCCGAATCCTTCCCAGGCAAAGGGCACTATGGCAATGGGAACGGGGTTATCAACACCCTGGGTGATGACAATATTGAGCACCTGCTGCCCGAAGAGCAGTTGGGGGCACAGCAGAATTACAAAAAAGCTGCGGTACAGGGTTTTCAGCATCGTAACAGGTCCTGTGGCTGGAAGGTCAAAGTAAAGCGTCTGAAATTTCTCTCAAATACGGGGTTCGGCAATTCCTTGACTTCAGGAAAGCTGCCAACACGGTCGACCGCCTGCAGTACCGAGCGGTCAAATGTCGCATCTCCACTGCTCTGGGAAATCGTATTGGACACGATATCCCCAACAGGTGTCAGGCGTATTTCCACCACTGCCACCATATTGCACCGTGCACTGGGTGGAATGATCCAGTTTTGCTGGACCAGATCATGAATAATCGAAACATACTGGCTGACAATATTGTTTTCAGCAGCCTGGGCCTCGGACTGTTGCGCCAGACGTTGCCGTTCTGCAGCTTCAGCTGCCTGTTGCTGCTGTTCAGCCAGTAATCTGCGCCTTTCGGCTTCTTCAGCTGCCGCCCGCTCCCTGGCCTGGCGCTCTGCTTCCTGCTGGGCCAGTCTTTGCCGCTCCTCTGCCTGCTGACGTTGCTGTTCCTGCTGACGCTGTTCAGCAAGTCTACGTTGTTCTGCTTCCTGTTCCCGGGCCCGCTGCGCCTGTGCTTCCCGCTCTCTGGCAGCCTGCTGTTCTGCTTCCCGTCGGCGCTGCTCATCGGCCTCTCGCTGGCGCTGCTGCTGTAGCTGTTCTATGCGCCTGAGCTGCTGCGGGTTCTGCTTCACAGAGCTTGCTGCAACATACATGGGCTGGTCTATCTGCACTAAATCGGAAGGTTCGAACTCCTTCTCGAATATTATCCACAGCAGCAAGGCGTGCAGGCACAAGGCTGCCACCACGGCTGGCGGATATCCTTCATATTTGAGCAACAGGTTCATCATGAATCAGGGCCTGATTCTCAATTCTCGAGTCCGGGTGGGCGGGTTATCAGGGCGATATTGGGTACACCGGCATCTTCCAGCACTGCCATCAAACCGGTGACAAGCCCATATTCAATACCGGCATCGCCTTCCAGATAAACCGGGACAGCCGGATTGGCGTCCATGATCTTGGTCACCTGCTCACCGATCTGCTCCAGCGTAACCGGTTCCGGGTTCTCGGCACTGACCTCACCCAGATTGATGAAATACTGGCCTTCCGCATTGATGGAAACCACCAGTGTTTCTTCCTCAGATTCCTCCATTGGCTCAGCATCCGCTTGGGGCAGGTCTATCTTGATACCCTGGGTAATCAATGGTGCTGTGACCATGAAAACTATGAGCAGCACCAGCATCACATCTATCAGTGGCACCATGTTTATTTCAGCCATCGGCTTGCGACGACCAGGACGATTTATATCCATCAGGCACGCTCCGCGCTGCGCTTGCTGTGGGCCTGGCGATGCAGAATGCTGGAGAACTCATCCAGGAAGGTATAGTAGCTGTGAATGATGGAATCAACCTTGGAAGAGTAGCGATTGTAGGCCAGCACGGCCGGAATGGCGGCAAAAAGGCCCATCGCGGTGGCTATCAGCGCTTCCGCGATACCGGGGGCTACCACTGCCAGGGACGCCTGACTCTGATTTGCCAGTCCGATGAACGAATCCATGATGCCCCAAACGGTACCAAACAATCCGATATAGGGCGAGACCGAAGCCACTGTAGCCAACAGTGCAATGTGTTTTTCGAGTACTTTTTCCTCCCTGGCCAGCGCAACCCGCATGGCGCGCTGGGAGCCCTCCATCACGGCATCGGAATCAATTCCGGGCTGCTGGCGTAACCTGGTGAACTCCTTGAATCCGCTGCGAAAGAGGTTTTCCATGCCGATGACAGCAGTATTGCCCTTCTGTTTGCTGGTCCCTTCACGGTACAGTTGGCTGAGATCCATGCCGGACCAGAATCGCTTTTCAAAATTGAAGACTTCAGTATCGGCATCATTGATGACCAGCCATTTCTGGACAATGATTACCCAGGAGAGCACCGACATAACCAACAGGCAAACCATGACCAGCTGTACTGGCAATGTTGCGCCGAGAATCAAACTCCAGATACTTAACGATTCGTTCATGCAGTCCTCTGTTACCTACTCAAATTCCAGGGTTGATACTTTACTCGTTACTGAACAGGTCGGTTGATGCAGCAATACTGCCACCTTCCAGTCCCTTGCCTGATTTATTGTCGGGATCTCTGGGTTTAAGACCGAAATGGCGGTAGGCGAATTGGGTCACCATGCGCCCTCTTGGTGTCCGGTGGATGAAACCCTGCTGGATGAGATAAGGTTCCAGCACATCCTCTATGGTGCTCCTTTCCTCGCTGATAGCGGCGGCGATACTTTCTGCACCAACCGGACCACCATCAAATTTTTCGATAATGGTCATCAACAGTCGCCTGTCCAGATGATCAAAGCCATTGCGGTCTACACTCAGCATGTCCAGCGCTTCTGCTGCCTGATCCCTGGAAATTCTGCCATCGCTCCTGACTTCGGTAAAATCCCGCACCCTTCGCAGGAGCCGGTTGGCTATGCGGGGAGTGCCGCGTGAACGACGTGCAATTTCTGCAGCCCCTTCTTCATCACAATGGGTCTGCAGGATTTCGGCTGAGCGGGCCACAATCCTGGTGAGCTGTTCAACAGTATAGAATTCCAGTCTCTGCACTATGCCAAAGCGGTCTCGCAGTGGTGATGTGAGTAATCCGGCCCTGGTGGTGGCTCCTACGAGGGTAAAAGGTGGCAGTTCCAGCTTGAGCGAGCGTGCGGCAGGTCCATCTCCGATCATGATGTCGAGCTGATAATCTTCCATTGCCGGGTAGAGAATTTCTTCTATTACCGGGTTCAGGCGATGGATTTCGTCAATGAACAGGACGTCGCCCTCTTCCAGGTTGGTAAGCAATGCTGCCAGATCTCCGGCTTTTTCAAGCACAGGACCGGAAGTACTTTTGAGGGAAACCCCCATTTCATTGGCGATTATGTGGGAAAGCGTGGTTTTACCAAGGCCGGGCGGTCCGAAGATCAGGGTATGGTCGAGTGATTCACCACGCTTGCGTGCTGCACTGATGAAGATTTCCATCTGGGCCTTGACTGCATCCTGCCCGATATAATCGGACAGTCGAACAGGCCTGATGGCGCGATCATGTCTTGCTTCGGCGCTGTCTGTTCCGGCTGTGATCAAACGGTCTTCTTCACGCATCACTATGATTTTATCCAGTTAATGCCTGTCACTTGCCAAGATACCTGAGACCAGCCCTGACAAGCGCTTCGGTTGTAAGCACTTCTCCTTTCTCCCGAAGCTGTGCTTCGGCATGGACCAGCGCCCTGCTGGCCTCCAAAGGTTTGTATCCCAGGGAAACAAGCGCAGATTCTGCTTCCTGCAACGCAGCATTTCCCTCAATAGACACCCTGTCCTGCCTTGAGGTTCCGCTACCCGGTGCAAATTCCCAGTGGGCAAGCCGGTCTCGCATTTCAATCAACAGTCTTTCAGCGGTTTTCTTGCCAACACCCGGCAGCTTTACCAGAGCATTGACATCATTTTTGTGCACACAGGTAACAAAAGTTTCAACATCCATGCTCGAAAGCAGTCCCAGTGCCATTTTTGGTCCCACACCATTGACCTTGAGCAGCATCCTGAAAAGGCTGCGATCACGCGTGGAGGTAAATCCATAGAGGTGTTGCGCATCCTCACGCACAATAAAGTGAGTATGCAGAACCAGCTCTGTACCGGTTTCAGGCAACTGCATCAGCGTGCTTTCAGGGATTTCCACTTCATAGCCCACTCCATGGACAACTATCAGCACTCCGCTCCCGGATATTTCCAGCAGGACACCCTGCAATCGCCCAATCATCTGGTTGAAGTACCTGTTCCCCGGTTGTTTCCGTGGGTCAGTTCAATGACCCGGTTTAATGTTGGAACTGAAACGGCAAGATATCACTCAGTGTCCAACCATTCTGCCCCGCCGGCTTGTGCGAACGCCTGCCATACGGATAAGTGAATGCTGTGTGTGAGCATGACACACTGCCACAGAAAGTGCATCAGCGGCATCCTGGGAAGGCGCTCTGGAAAGGCGCAACAAGGTGGTAATCATGTGTTGCACCTGCTTCTTGTCTGCCTGTCCACTGCCAACCAGCGCCTTCTTGACCTTGCGGGCACCATATTCATGGATGGGAAGATTGCGATTGCTGCAGGCGACCATCGCAGCCCCCCTGGCCTGCCCTAGCTTCAGGGCCGACACATTGCTCTTGCCGACAAAAACTTCCTCGATTGCAGCTTCAGAAGGATGATACTCATCAATGATGGCCGACAACTCGGTGAATATGACCTGCAGCCGGTCAGGGAAAGGCAGTGTGCTCACCCTGATGACACCACTGGCCATGTACTCCAGTTTCGACCCCACGGCATTGATCACACCGTAGCCGCAATGTCTTGAGCCGGGGTCGATGCCGAGAATGACTGCCACTTTTATGGTTTCCTGTTGGTCACTCGGTTATCTGTTCTCGCAGACGGATGTTGAGTTCGCGCAACTGTTTCTGGGGGACAGCACCGGGTGCTTCAGTCAGCGGGCAAGCTGCCGACTGGGTTTTCGGAAAGGCAATGACATCCCGGATGGAGTGTGATCCCGTCATCATCATCACCAGACGGTCAAGTCCGAAGGCAAGCCCGCCATGAGGTGGCGCACCGTATTTGAGTGCATTGAGAAGGAAACCGAATTTCTCTTCCGCTTCTTCGGGGCCTATCCCAAGGATCCTGAACACAGCCTGCTGCATTTCTTCCCTGTTGA
This sequence comes from Gammaproteobacteria bacterium, assembly GCA_030831125.1. Taxonomy (GTDB): domain Bacteria; phylum Pseudomonadota; class Gammaproteobacteria; order Pseudomonadales; family Pseudohongiellaceae; genus CAILUG01. The sequence goes on along the minus strand of JAURLQ010000009.1, from coordinate 9,796 downwards.
TACGAATGGAGCCACCACCGAGCTCAGTGCCATTGAGCACCATGTCATAAGCCCTGGAGAGCGCAGCCAACGGGTTCGCTTCCAGTTCCTGGGGCGAACAGGACGGGGCAGTAAAGGGATGATGCACAGAAGTGACATTACCATCCTTGTCTTGTTCGAACATCGGGAAATCGACAACCCATACAGGTGCCCATTCACATTCGAGCATACCCAGATCCAGTCCGACCTTGACCCTCAGCGCACCAAGCGCCTCATTGACAATTTTTGCCTTGTCAGCACCAAAGAACACCAGATCACCTGTCTGCGCACCTGTGCGCTGCAGCACCTGGTTCACTACGGTTTCAGGCATGAACTTGATTATGGGAGACTGCAGACCTTCCATACCCGCTGAAAGATCGTTGATCTTGATCCAGGCAAGGCCCCTGGCACCGTACTGCCCCACATAGTCACCATAGGCATCCACCTGCTTGCGACTGATTTTTTCAGCACCACCAGGCACCCTCATGGCAACAACCCGGCTTTGCGGATCATTTGCCGGGCCATTGAAAACCTTGAATTCCACAGCTTTCATCAGATCGGCAATGTCGGTGAATTCCATTGGAATACGCAGATCCGGACGATCTATACCGAAGCGGCTCACTGCTTCCGAATAGGGCATTCTGGGAAACTCAGGCAAAGAAATACCCAGATGCTTGCTGAACAACTCGCGAATCATCTGCTCCATCAGGGCCATAATCTGTTCTTCGGTCATGAATGAGGTTTCGATATCGATCTGGGTAAATTCCGGTTGCCGATCAGCCCTGAGGTCTTCATCCCTGAAACACTTTGCAATCTGGTAATAACGATCCATACCGGCAACCATCAGAAGCTGTTTGAACAGCTGGGGAGATTGCGGCAAGGCGAAAAACTTGCCCGGATGGGTACGGCTGGGCACCAGATAGTCACGCGCACCTTCCGGTGTTGCCCGTGTAAGTATCGGAGTTTCTATGTCGAGAAAGCCGTGGCTGTCCAGGAAGTTACGGACGGTACTTGTAACACTGGATCGCATTCTCAGGCGATTCTGCATTTCCGGCCGACGCAGGTCTATGAATCGGCTGCGCAGGCGAACATCCTCACTCACAGCAGTGTGCTCATCCAGCTGGAAAGGTGGCGTTTCAGCACTGTTGAGCACTTCCAGTTCCCTGCAAAGCAGTTCTATGGCGCCCGATGCCAGATCCCTGTTTTCTGTTCCGGTAGGACGGGCACGGACCAGGCCGGTAATACGCAGTACAAATTCACTACGTACATGTTCTGCCCTGGCAAAGCTTTCCTTGGTGTCCGGATCCACTACCACCTGGGACAGCCCGTCACGATCGCGCATATCAAGGAAGATTACGCCTCCATGATCCCGGCGGCGGTGTACCCAGCCACACAAGGTAACAGTCTGTCCGATGTGGCTTGTATCAAGTTCACCACAATAATGAGTTCGCATAACTGGATTCCTGACGGATTACTTGTTGATCTGTTTGACTGCAGGCCTGTGTCATCCATCAACCCTACACTTGTATGCAGCCTGTGCTATTGAGAGTCAGCAGCCGGGGCTTTCTGTGCATTTTCACTCTTTGCAGCGATTGGACGGGATTCTGCAGTATCTGCTGACTTCCCTGCTCCATTCCCCGCTTCTTTTGCCTTGCTGTCTGCAGAATTGTCTTTTCCGCTGCCGGCATTGCTGCCTTCATCACTGTCAGCAGTGCCCAGTTTCTTCTTGCCGGTCTTGAAATCGGTTTCATACCAACCAGTACCTTTCAGCCTGAAACTGGGAGCAGAAACCTGTTTTACAAGCGCAGGCTGTCCACACTCGGGACATTCAACAAGCAGTGGCTCTGATATTTTCTGCAGCTTTTCCAGCGCTGCGCCACAGGCCTTGCACTGGTATTCATAAATCGGCATCTTGTTCTATCCTGCTGACACAAAAAGAAGTGCTGGATTCGCACACACCAAAAAGCGGCGTATTGTAGCCTAATCAAAAGCAACACACATACTCCTTTTCCCGTAAAATACAGAGCCAATCACCACGCCTGCAATTTGCTCAATCCACAGGACAACTGAATCAGACAAGTTTGCTGATATGCACGGACTGTGCAAAAAGTTTTCATAAAATCCTTGTGTGCCGTTTTTGATTCCGCTATAAATACGCCACTAATTCGGAGCGAAAAACAAAGGGTGAAGAGCTGTTCCCCTTATTCTTCGAACCAGGCAGTTTTCCCTTGCCAGCAACTACTCCGGGTACTGTTCCAATTCAGGGTTAATCTCCATGAATGAACAACCGGGTAACAAAAAGTTGGTTGCCGGATAGATTCCGGGCAGACTGCAGGTATGATCCAGAGTGTCGTTGACATGAACCTCTCCGGATCACCCCGGACTTGATACAAGAACCACTACAACAACCACTGCAAGCAGACAAGAGATCAAAGTATGGCAGCCAAAAAAGCACCCAAAGCCCCTGCAAAGAAAACGACCGCTATCCAGGAGAAGTACACAAAGACTGCTATCCTGAATACCATCTCCGAAGATACCGGCCTGACCAAAAAACAGGTTGGTGAAGTTCTGGACAGCCTGGGCGACATCATTGAAAGACACCTCAAAAAGCGTGGCGCTGGCGAATTCACCCTGCCAGGCCTGCTGAAAATAAAAGCCGTAAAACGCCCTGCACGTCCGGCACGCAAAGGTGTGCCCAACCCGTTCAAACCGGGCGAACTGATGGACATCCCGAAAAAGCCGGCTTCTGTCCGCGTAAAGGTTCTGCCTTTGAAAAAGCTGAAATCATTCGCAGAACAATAAGCGTCAGATTCAGCAATACAGCAGTAAATTCCTTCACCCCCTTGTGGAACGAAGGTAAACCTGCACGAGAAAAGCAGCCTTCCGGCTGCTTTTCCTTTTTTCAGTCCCATTAACCGTACAAACCCTGATTTCCTGAAGAATCCTGCAAAATGAGAACCTCCAGATACCTCCTGGCAACCACCAGGGAAACACCAGCAGATGCAGTGGTAGTCAGCCACCAGTTGATGATCAAGGCTGGTCTTATTCGCAAACTTGCTGCCGGTATGTACACCTGGCTACCCGTTGGCCTCAGGGTGCTGCAGAAAGTGGCCGGCATCATTCGCGAAGAAATGGATGCATCAGGGGCACTGGAAGTCTCCATGCCAGTCGTTCAACCTGCAGAGCTCTGGATTGAATCAGGGCGCTGGGACGTCATGGGCGATGAACTGCAACGCCTCAAGGATAGACATGACCGTGATTTCTGTCTGGGGCCAACGCATGAGGAAGTCATTACCGATCTGGTGCGCAATGAAATCAGCAGCTACAAACAGCTGCCAATCAATATCTACCAGATCCAGACCAAATTCAGGGATGAACGCCGTCCCCGTTTCGGTGTAATGCGCGCAAGGGAATTCATCATGAAAGATGCCTATTCCTTTCATCTCGACCAGGCTTCCCTGCAGGAATCCTATGACCTGATGTATGCCACCTATCAGAAAATTTTTACCCGTCTGGGTTTCAATTTCAGGGCTGTAATGGCCGATTCAGGCAATATTGGTGGCAACAGTTCTCACGAATTCCATGTTCTGGCCGATTCAGGAGAAGACCTCATTGTTTTCAATGAAGCCGGTACCTATGCTGCCAACATTGAGATGGCTTCAGCCCGTGCCCCGTCGCCCGATTCCCGCCCAGCACCATCCCGGGCCCTGGAAAAACTCGCTACACCCGACAGCAGAACGATAGATGAAGTTTCGACACTGCTGGACATACCGCCCTCATCATGCATCAAGACACTGATAGTGCAAGGTGACAGCGAAGATCAGGATATTGTTGCCCTGGTGCTGCGCGGAGACCACGAACTCAACGCCATCAAGGCTGCAAAGCTTGTGGGTGTAGCTTCCCCACTTGCACTGGCCAGTGATACCCGCATACAACAAGTGCTTGGTTGCGCACCTGGTTCCATTGGACCGGTTGGCCTCGAAATCCCTGTTATTGTTGATCGTGATGCTGCTGTGCTCGCTGATTTTGTCTGTGGTGCCAATGAAGATGGTTTCCACCTGACAGGTGTAAACTGGGCGCGAGACTTGCCGCTGGTGCGTATTGAAGATCTGCGCAATGTGGTTGAAGGCGATGCGAGTCCTGATGGCGAAGGTTCCCTGTATATCAAAAGGGGTATTGAAGTTGGCCATATATTCCAGCTGGGCAACAAATACAGCAAAGCCATGAACGCAACTGTGCTGGATGAAAACGGGCGCAGCAGCATCATGGAAATGGGCTGTTATGGTATAGGCGTAAGCAGGATAGTTGCCGCTGCGATTGAGCAGTGCCATGATGACAAAGGCATAATATGGCCTGCCAATATTGCACCTTTCCATGTAGCTCTCATCCCCCTGAATGCCCATAAAAGTCCAAGGGTGATGGAAATTGCCGAACAGCTTTATGCCGACCTTCAGGCTGCCGGAGTGGAAGTTCTGCTTGATGACAGAGACAAGAAAACCAGCCCCGGGGTCAAATTTGCCGACATGGAACTGATTGGTATTCCGCACCGGTTGGTTGTTTCGGACCGTGGCCTGGAAAGTCAGACTGTTGAATACAAAAGCAGGCGTGCAGAGGAAAGTGAAATGATTGCTGTGGATCAGATCGTGGACTTTATCGTTTCACAACTGCCAAATCGAGGAGCCTGACCTGCTCATTGCCGGTCATGCTCCCTGAACCACTGCAGGAAAGTGCCGGAAAACTCCTCCCTGGCTTTTTCTTCAAGATGTGTGAAAGCCTGTACCAGTACTTCACGACCTGGCAGATGTGGTACCAGCACTGCAGGCAGTGGCTTGTCCAGATCCTTGGCTGCAGGTTGGGCCCAGGGGCATGAGCCCAGCAGTTCCCATAAAGCAACACCACCCAGATCCCTTACCAGAAGGTATTCGTCATGATTGATGGGTCTGACCAGTTTCTGCTGTTGCAACAGGTTGAGCAGCGCATCAATGTGAATGGATCTGAACGGCCATTGTTTATCCATCAGTTCCTGCACCTTCAATTCTTCTCCCACCTGCTGTTTTTCCCAGAACTTGTGCAACAGTGCCAGTAACAGCAGGCTCGGATGCACTTCGTCACTCACATTGTTGGTACTGAAAAGCGGAATTGCCCTGACCAGATTTGCTCCCAGCAGAATGACAACCCAGCCAACATAGAGCCATAACAGGAATATCGGAATCGCAGCAAAAGTACCATAGATCAGTTGATAGCTTGCAGTTGCAATGGACAGGGTGAAAACTTTCTTGACCACCATGAAGGATAGACTCACAGCGATGGCGCCCACAATAGAATGTCTGAGTTTCACTCCACAATTGGGCACTGCTGCATATACCAGCGTGAAGGCACCGGCGGTAAGCAGAACCGGAAACATTCCCAGCAACACCCTTCTGGCACCGAACAGATCCGAAAACTCAGAGAAACGTTCGAAAAGCGTCAACGAGGTGATGTAGGAACTGATAGCAAAGCCCACACCCAACAGCAGTGGACCCAGACTGAGTACGCTCCAGTAAAGCAGAAAACTGCCCAGGCCCTTGCGCAATTCGCCTACACCCCAGATATGATTGAAACTGCGCTCGACATTCACCAGCATGAGATAGGAAGTAACCAGCAGCATCACTGCACCCATCCATGTCAGGTTTTTTGCCTGATCTGCAAAGTTGCTGATGTATCCTTCCAGTTCATTGCTTGAAGCTGGCAGCAGCCGGTCAAATATCATTTCCTGTATCTGTGAACCGAAAACCTGGAAGGAAGGAAAGGCCGACAATATGGAAAGCATCAGCGTGATCAGGGGCACAACTGCGAACAGACTGGTATAGGTCAGCGACTTGGCAACCTCAAGCCCCTTGTTCTGTTGAAAGCTCTCATACACAAAACAGAGAAAACGCCACAATACCCGGGGTTTCCACCATTCAATCCTGATAATGAAAGCATTATGCTTTCCAATTTCTGCCTGCATCTCTACCATTGCCTGTTTTTACATGGGAACCTTATGACACAAATTGTGCTGTATCACAATCCTCGCTGCTCCAAGTCCAGAGAGGCCCTTGCCCTGTTGGAAGACATGGGGATCAAACCGGAATTGAGGCTCTATCTGGAAAAGGCACCTGACAGGAAAGAGCTTGAAACCGTGCTGACAAAACTGGGCATCCCTGCACGCCAATTACTCAGGAACAGTGAAGAGGCCTATAAGTCGATGAACCTTGCAGATACAACACTCACTGATGCTGAACTGATTTCAGCAATGATCCGGGAACCACGTCTGATACAACGGCCGATAGCCATTTCAGGCAACCGTGCTGTCATTGGTCGTCCCCCGGCCAATATTCTGGAGCTGCTGGTATGAGTACTTCCCCTTATGTGCTGGTACTTTACTACAGCGTTGGCGGATCTGTTGCAGCAATGGCACAGGAAGTGGCGCGCGGGGTAAGCCAGGTCAGCGGCATGGAGGCAAGAATTCGCACTGTCCCGGCTGTTTCAGTTGTTACTGAAAAAACAGCGCCTGCTGTGCCTGAGCGTGGCGCTGTCTACTGCACCCAGGATGACCTTGCAGGATGCAGTGCCCTTGCTCTGGGCAGCCCGACACGATTCGGGAACATGGCTGCCGCGCTTAAATATTTTCTCGATGGCACCGGTGGCTTGTGGTTCAGTGGCACACTGGCAGGCAAGCCTGCTGGTGTATTCACCTCTACTGCGAGTCTGCACGGAGGTCAGGAAAGCACCCTGTTGAGCATGATGTTGCCTTTACTTCATCACGGCATGGTAATTTGTGGGCTGCCCTACAGTGAGCCTTCGCTCAATACAACCCGATCCGGAGGGACTCCCTACGGTCCAAGTCATCATGCAGGTGCCGAGGACAAACTTCCACTTTCCGAACACGAAATACTTTTGTGTCGGGCATTGGGCAAACGTCTGGGTACGCTCAGTCAGCAGGTAAATCAGACGCTGTGAACATGAATGCTTCTGCAAAACCCCGGTTGGTCCCCGTACTGGCCTTGTCCCTGCTGGTAATTTTTTCATTGTCTGTATGGCTGGGTCCTTCTCCCAGTATGGGGATGTGGCTGATGCTGGTTCTGCCGCTAGTGATGTTGTTACCCGGACTAAGGGAAAACAAACCACGCTCCCTGCAATGGCTCGGCTTTGTAGTGCTCTTCTATTTTACAACTGGCGTTCTGCAAATATTCAGCGACAGCACACTGCAGAAAGTACTGGGAATGCTGACCATCATCTGCTGTTTCTCGCTGTTTCTGACTGCTATAGTGATCTTGCGCAGACTGCGCACAACCGCTCCCAACCAGGGCAAATAAGGAATAGTAGGCATGTCAAGCAATCCATTTTTACGCTTCCTGCGAGGCCTTCTTGCTATCTTCAGGTTCTGCCGTGCGCTGGTAGTAAACCTGCTGTTCCTGTTTGTCCTTGTCTCCCTGCTTGTTGCCTTGATTGGAGAACCTGCTGCCCCGATATTGTCCGATACAACACTGGTTCTGGATCCCAGGGGCGTCATTGTTGAAGAACGCAGCCTGACCAGACCGATAGAGCAGCTGCTCTCTAGAGGAACTATTGCTGATGCCGCCCAGGAAGTATTGCTGCAAAACCTGCTCGATGTCATCCATGCTGCGGCAGAAGATGACCGGATCAAGGCGATGATCCTGATGCCGGAGTCACTTGCAGGCGGGAGTTTCAGTCACTTGCAGGAAGTAGCTGATGCCATCGAAGTTTTCCGCAGGTCGGGAAAAACCGTCTATGCAAGTTCCGGTAACTACACACAGGCACAGTACTATCTGGCGAGCCATGCTGATGAAATAACCCTGAACCCTTTCGGTGCAGTCAATCTGGAGGGATTTGGCGCCTGGCAGATCTATTTCAGTGACGCGCTGGAAAAAATCGGTGTGAATGCACATGTTTTCCGTGTCGGAGAGTACAAATCTGCAGTTGAGCCATGGGAACGCAATGACATGTCGGATGAGGCGCGCGAGAACTACAGTCGCCTCCTCAATGGACTCTGGGACAGTTATGTGAATGATGTGAGCCAGCAGCGACAACTTTCACCCGATACCATTGATGATCTGCTGGAGAATTTTGATGAACGCCTGGCCGCCTATGGCGGAGACCTTGCCGTTCTGGCACTTGATACCGGGCTGGTAGATCGCGTTGAAAGCCAGCCTGACAGCATCAGGCATCTCAGGGAGGAGCTCGGATCCATTGATGATCCGATCCGGCAGGTGGATTTTGCACGCTATCTGCGTTCACTGAACCAGACTCAGCAAAGAGCAGACCAGTCTGATGACAAGGTAGCCGTTATCGTGGCCAGCGGAGAGATTGTTGACGGAGAGGCGCCTCCCGGCATTATTGGCAGCACCAGTCTTTCACGGGTGATCAGAGAGGCAACGGAAGATGATCAGGTGAAGGCCATGGTGCTGAGAATCAACAGCCCCGGCGGCAGTGCCTTTGCATCCGAGATTATTCGTGGGGAACTTGAAGCCTACAGGAATACCGGGCGTCCACTGGTCGTTTCCATGGGCGCCACAGCTGCCTCTGGTGGTTACTGGATTGCCACAGAAGCCAACCGTATCTGGGCATCTCCCTCAACGATAACCGGTTCTATCGGTATATTCGGTGTATTGCCCACTTTCGAGGAAACTTTCACCAGGCTCGGCCTGCATGTGGATGGTGTTGGCACGACGGCAATTTCCGGGGCGGCCTTGCCTGGCCGGGCGCTTTCACCGATTGTAGAGAGCTCGCTACAGTCTACTGTTGAATTCGGTTACAACCGGTTTTTGTCTCTGGTGGCAAGTGCCCGGCAGATGAGCGAAGCAGATGTTGATGTCATTGCACAAGGTCAGGTCTGGTCCGGAAGTGAGGCAGTAAGTAACGGACTGGTTGATGAATTGGGGAATCTCGAAGACGCGATTGATTCAGCTGCCATGCTGGCTGGTCTGGAAAATTTCGAAACCATAATGCTCCATAGCCGACTCTCGCCATTTGAGCAGATGCTGCAGGAACTGCTGGACAATTCCCGGATTCAGGCGCTCATGGGCAGCTTCAGAGCATCAAACCTGTTGAATTTACAGCCTGAATTCATGGTTCATGCCCTGCAAAAAGCCATAAGTCTGCCGATGCGGGCAAGGGATCCCAACTCACTGTACTTGCATTGCTTTGGCTGCAATGCCATGCAGTTCTGACGACGCGCTATCATTGCCAGTGAAGTTTTTCCCTGATGAAGGGTATGGTCAGGCGCCTTTTCTCAGAGAGTGAAAGTGTATCCAGTCTGTCGAGCACACGCATTAATTCGTGCAGGTTTCTGTTGTTTCTGGACAGCAGATAAGCAACTACTTCCGGTTTAAGTGGCATGCCCCTGCTTCGGGCTTCCCGAAGTAACACCTGTTCCTTTTCAATATCGGCAAGCTCATGCATTTCAAACTGCACAGCCAGTTTCAAGCGCGAATGCAGATCTGGCAATTGCCAGTTGCACTGATCCAGAGGGCTGTCCAAAGCTACACACAAACGGGCTCCGACTGCATGCAGCTGATTGAACAAAATGAATAACGCCTCTTCCCAGTCGGCTTTGCCTGAGATCAGTTGCAGATCATCCAGAACCACAAGCGAAAAGCCATCCAGCTCGTGCAATAGTTGCGGATCACTCTCGGGCATTTTGTCCAGCGGAAGATAAACAGCATTATTGTTTCCCTGACAAATGGCTCGCAGCAGATGGCTTTTGCCAGACCCGTAACGTCCCCATAACAGACAG
>JAURLQ010000059.1 GCA_030831125.1 Gammaproteobacteria bacterium | reverse complement strand
GCGTAGGCAGCTTCATGAACAATTGTGGATGCTCAAGCAACAGTTTCAGCACCAGCGTGGTTCCCCAGGAACCTCCGGAGAAATGCGCTTTGCTTATCCCCAGGTGAGCAAGAACGTCGACATAATCGATTATGAAATGCGTAACTGATACATCCTGCATGTTGCCTTCATGTCCACTACCTGCAGAACCACGTTGCACCACCATGATCGGGACATATATATCAGGATCGACCATGCGGTGGTCATCCGGCGAAAATCCGCCACCCGGGCCGCCATGGACATAAAGCCAGGGCAGTTTGAGGCCGGAGTCCAGGGATTCGATGCCGCGCTGACCTCCAGCGATGCCATAACGGATACGGTGATGAACCGACACGTTGTCTTCACCCGCCGGCAGTGAAGGGTTCATGCGGGCATTCAATTCATACCATTGCAGGGGAAAATTGCGGTAATCGTAATATGTGTAATTACCACTGCAGTCCGGATTGGCCATTGATCAGTTTTCCTTCAGGATTCAATCATCTGAAATACTGATATTCGGCATTGAAGGAGCAGTCTTGTGCTCACCTGCCAGCTGCTCGCTTACCCTGCTGGCAATATGGGTGTAAATTCGTGCTATTGCTCCTTCGGGATCAATTGCAACTGCTGGCGTACCCGCATCGCATTGCGACCTGATACTGGCATCCAGCGGCAATGAACCCAGCAATTCAACACCATAAGTGCTGGCAATACGATCTGCACCGCCCTCACCGAATATATGCTCGCTGTGACCACAGTTGCTGCAGATATGAATGCCCATGTTTTCCACCACACCAAGGATGGGCACCTGCACTTTGCGAAACATTTCTATCCCGCGCTTTGCATCAAGCAGGGCAACATCCTGTGGCGTTGTTACGATGATCGCACCAGTAACCGGCACGGATTGTGCCAGGCTGAGCTGGATGTCGCCGGTGCCAGGCGGCATGTCTATTACGAGGAAATCCAGTGCACCCCACTGGGTATCATTCAGAATCTGGTTGAATGCACCAACCACCATCGGGCCGCGCCAGACCATGGCCTGGTTTTCATCCACAAGAAATCCCACCGAATTGCATTTGATGCCATGAGCCACAACCGGCTTCATCTGCTTGCCATCTATCACTTCAGGTCTGCTGCCTGACACACCCAGCATCAAAGGCTGACTGGGCCCGTAGATATCTGCATCGAAAAGGCCTACTGCTGCGCCATTCTTTTTAAGTGCCAGTGCCAGATTGACGGCAGTTGTGGACTTACCAACACCACCCTTGCCGGAAGCGACCACGACAATATGGCTGACCTGTCGCAGATTCGGACTGATATTGGCATGTACCTGCGTAGTATTCATGGGTAAAAGTCCTGATTGGAAACATGGTTACTGCAAAAATGAAGAAGGGGGCCGAGGCCCCCTTCATGATCCGGCAACCAGTGGCTGTCAGACAAGTATGCCACCGTAGGTAACGAAGAATGGGGCAAATACCAGCGACAGAATGGCTGACAGCTTGATCAGGATATTCAGGGAAGGTCCTGAAGTATCTTTCAGCGGATCGCCGACGGTGTCACCAATTACTGCAGCTTTATGGGCATCTGAGCCTTTGCCACCATGAGCACCTTTTTCGATGTATTTCTTGGCATTGTCCCATGCACCACCACTGTTGGAAGCAGAGATTGCCATCACGCCACCAGCAACCAGTGATCCTGCCAGCAAGCCGGCAACCGCCTGCACACCGAACAGAAAGCCTGCCGCCAGGGGTGATCCGAAAATCAGGATGCCGGGGGCGATCATTTCACGCAGGGCTGCCTTGGTGGAAATGGCAACACACTGCCCGTACTGTGGACGGCCCTGTCCTTCCATGATTCCCGGAATTTCCCGGAACTGGCGACGCACTTCCTCGATCATGTCAAAGGCTGCAGCGCCAACGCTCTTCATGGTCATTGCAGAAAACAGGAAAGGCAGCACTGCACCAATGAACAGAGAAGTGTATACCAAAGGATCCAGAAGGGTGATGCTGGAAATCAGGTCATAATCAGGGCCATACTTATCCATCGCGCGCATCAGGTTCTGGCTGTGTGTGATGAATGCGCTGAACAGAGCGAGCGAAGTCAGGATGGCCGCACCAATGGCAAAACCCTTGCCTATGGCAGCAGTGGTGTTACCTGCAGCATCCAGTACGTCAGTTCGACGGCGCACTTCGCTTTCCAGTCCTACCATTTCGGCAATACCACCGGCGTTGTCTGCAACGGGGCCATAGGCATCAATCATCAGGGCGATAACAAGGGTGCCCAGCATGCCTAGTGATGCAATGGCAATGCCGTACATGCCGGCCAGTTCCCAGGACAGGAAAATGCTGATCGCAATGGCTATATAAGGGAGCACTGTGCTCTTGTAGCCCAGCGCCAGGCCGAAAATGATATTGGTGGCTGCACCGGTTTCACAGGACTTGGCAATTTCCTGCACAGGCTTGTAGTCGCCTGAAGTGTAGTACTCAGTCAACAGACCAACTGCAAGACCAGCAAGCAGTCCGGCAAGGAAGCAGAAGTAAACACCATTGGCTGTGTAGCTTTCGCCTTCAATCAGGAAGGTTTCAGGAATCATCATCATGGTGACGAAATACATGGCTATAGCCATGATTACACTGGAAATCATCAGAAGACGTTTCAGGGCAGGTCCAACCTGGTCCTCGGTGTTCACCTTGACCAGCATCTTGGTCAAAAGGCTGACCGGAATACCCACTGCCGTGATCATGATCGGATACAGCATGGCATCAATATCGGCTGCAAAAGCCAGCGCACTGATAACCAGCGCGGCGCAGGTACTTTCAGCACACGACCCGAAAAGGTCGGCACCCATACCGGCTACGTCTCCGACGTTGTCACCTACGTTGTCGGCAATTACCGCAGGGTTGCGCGGATCGTCTTCAGGAATACCTTTCTCCACCTTGCCCACAAGGTCGGCACCCACATCGGCAGCCTTGGTGAAAATACCACCGCCTACGCGGGCAAAGAGGGCAATTGATGAACCGCCAAGACCAAAACCTGCAATAACTTCCATCAGGACATTGTTGGGAATGTCGCCAAGCACAAGTTTCATGAAAAGATAAATCAGGATCAGACCAAGCGTGGCCAATCCAACCAGCGCAAAGCCCATTACAGCACCTGAGTTGATAGCAACCACAAATGCATCAGCCAGACTGTTTTTGGCAGAAACCGTGGTACGGGCATTGCCGGCAGTGGCAACCTTCATGCCGATATAACCGGAAAGAATGGAAATTACAGCACCAAACAGGAAAGCTACGGCTGTCCACAGGCCTTCGTTGGCAGTATCGGTTTCATGGTTGTCCGTAAGCAGCGCAATTACAATGGCAAAACCCACCATGAAGTACGCCAGCATTCTGTATTCCTGTTTCAGGAATGCCATTGCGCCTTCAGCAATAGCGCCATGAATGTATTTGAGCTTTTCGCTTTCTTCCTTGTTGAGCCCCAGATCCAGGGGGATGCTGGTTACTCTTTTCATGTAGTAAAAGGCAACGCCGAGGCCGAACAGGGACAAGGCGATAATCAAGAGAGTGGAACCCATGAATTTACTCCTGGTGCTTTGATTTTCTTCTGGAATCAGGGTTTCAGGAAGCCTCTTTGGGCTACTTCTACCCGTGAAAAGCCGCGCACTTTAACACAAGCCCACGGGCAGACAAAGCACTACAAGCGCATCGGGAAAGGCGGGACCCGAACGGTAAAACGGTGATCAGCGAGGGGGTTTGCTGCGCTTGTACAGATCGAGGAGTTTTTTGCTGCCGGTATCCCGGGAGGGGGTAGTTTCACGCGCCTCCCCCAAGGCCTGACGCAGGTCTGCCGCCTTCCTGGATTTGAGTTTCTGGACGTGCCTGTGCCGGTGTTTCCCGATATCTATCGGATCAGCCATGGATCAGGGACGACTCATCAGTGCAGCGGCCTCGCCCTGGAGTCTTTCAACTTCATTGGTAAGGGCTTCTATGGTTCCCTTGGCAAGTTCCTGATCAAGTTGCCCGGTATTCTCATTGCGTGCCGCATACTTCTGCTGTTCTTCCATCAGCACTTCTGCAAGCTGTTCAGCAGCCTGTACAGCTTCACGTAGTGAACTGCTGGCCGTATCAAGGTTGGCCGCTTCGGTATTGCTCGCTGCAATCTGTGCCCTGAGTTCGGCTATTCTGGCCTGCTGGAGAGCCACTGCCTGCTCTCTCTCAGCTGCTCTTCTGGCTTCCTCCCGGCGACGCTGTTCAGCCTCCTGACGGGCAACTGCCTGCCTGCGGGCCTCTTCTTCAGCCTGCTGCCTTGCCTGCTCCTCGGCTCTGGCCCTCTCTGCAGCCTCTCTGGCTCTTTCTTCTGCCAAAAGACGCTCTTCTCTCAGCCTCTCGGCCTCGAATTCAGCCTCCAGTGCAGCAGCCCTTTCGGCTTCTGCCCGGGCCGCTTCAGCTGCGGCAGCTTCCTCGGCAGCAATCATTTCAGCTGTATTGGAGCAGGCGACCAGCCCCAGCATGCCGCAAAGCAGAAGAATATGTGCCAGATATCTGGACGCTTTCAAAGATTTTTTCATCGGTAGTGCCTCGGGTTCTCTCCGGACCATCGAAAGGCGCATAGTAACCCAAGTTTTTCTGAATATCACTGGAAATACCTGAAAAATCAGGAGCTCACATGCAATTGATGAAGCAATCCTTAGCATTCACAGTGGAGCTGCTGCCAGGATGCGAGTATCATCCGCACTCATTTTTCCTGCCCCATTTACAGAATCAGCATGAGCAAGAAACATTTCACCAGCAAGGCCTTGCATGCGGACCGCCTCGGCAAACCCGAGCATGGCGTCCTGCACAAGCCTGTCCACAATTCCATAGCCTTTGGCTATGAGGATGCCCGTGAACTTGCTGACATATTCCAGGGCAAAAAAAGCGGCTACGCCTATGGACGCCAGAGCAACCCCACAGTGGAAGCGCTGGCCTCCAAAATCACAGGCCTTGAATCGGGTCTTGCAACTGTCATGTTTTCAACGGGCATGGCAGCAATCGGCTCAACTTTTATTTCCCTGCTGCGCCAGGGAGACCATGTTGTCTCTTCCACCTTCCTTTTCGGGAACACCAACAGCCTCTTCCAGACCCTGCAGAATCTGGGCATAGACGTGACCTTTGTGGATGCCACCCAGGTGAGCAATGTGGAAAAGGCGCTAAAGCCGAACACGCGCGCTGTGTTTGTGGAAACCATTGCCAATCCAGTAACCCAGGTAGCAGATCTTGAAGCTATCGGCAGTCTTTGCAGTGCCCGCAATCTTGTATACATAGTAGACAACACAATGACTTCACCCTGGCTGTTCCAGCCGGTGAGTGCAGGTGCCAGCCTGATCATCAATTCCCTGTCAAAATATATAGGCGGCCATGGCAATGCGCTCGGGGGTGCTGTTACGGAAACAGGCAACTTTGACTGGTCTACCTACCCGCACATATATGAAAACTACAAGGGACCCGACCCCCGTTTGTGGGGATTGGTACAGATTCGCAAAAAAGGCCTCAGGGACTTCGGTGCTTCTCTTGCACCGGAATCTGCACACCACCTTTCCGTTGGTTCAGACACGCTGGAGCTTCGTATAACCAGGGCGTGTCACAATGCACAGGCTATTGCAGAATTCTGCCAGGCACACCCCAAAGTTGCCAAAGTGTTCTACCCGGGACTTTCCAGTCATCCCCAGTTTGACAGGGCCGCTACCCTGTTCCGGCTTCCCGGAGCGATCATGAGTATAGAACTGGCCGAGGGTGTTGACTGTTTCGACTTTCTGAACAAACTGGAGCTTGTGGTCACTTCAAGCAATCTTGGCGACAACCGTACGTTGGGGATACCGGTAGCACATACTATTTATTGGGAAATGGGGCCGGAACGCCGCGCTTCCATGGGTGTTGCCGACTCCCTGGTCCGTCTTTCAATCGGAATAGAAGATACGGAAGATCTTCTGGCAGACTTCAACCAGGCGCTTGCCTGAAAAGTGGATATAAGTTGTATGGAACTCTGCTGTACAAGTGAGATTCCTCTTTCCGGTTCGAGAGCCATCAAGGCTCATGGTCACCAGCTTTTCGTCATCGTGAATGAAGCGGGTCAGCCAGCAGTTTATGTGAACCGATGTCCGCATCTTGGCGTGCCACTGCAATGGCAGGATGATCGTTTCCTGAACAAGGATGGGCAATACATCATCTGCTCCACACATGGTGCACTGTTTGAAAAAGAAAGCGGCTTATGTATACACGGACCATGTCGCGGTCAGAAACTCCTCAAGATTCCATCACGCACTGAAAAAGCGATGGTTGTGATCAGTGAAGAAGAACTGGAGAAAACCATGGATGGCCTGTCCTGACTTCCTTCAGTCAAAATTCCAGACACTACCCTTCGCTGGTGCTGCAAGAGGCTGCTACCAATATACTTCCAATTTCAGGCTGTCACTTATGGCACTGTCCGGCATAATCTGGTAGCGTAGCGCGCTTTCTCAAACCCGGCCGGGGGCAGTTGGCAGTAAGCTCCGGCATGGACATGATTCCCGTTTGAATTTCCCATGCAGATTCAAACGCAACGATGCAGGATTCCAGTAATGGCAACAAAAAAAACTGCTAGAACCAAACCCCAAAAAAAATCCGTAACCGCCAAAAAAGCGCCAGCCACCAAGACCCCGGTAAAATCTGCCAAAAAGAAAGCGGTCATTGCCAAGCAGCCTGCCAAATCCAAATCCTCACCCAATAAGAATGCAGCAGCCAGCGGCGCCAAAAAAATAGCCAAAGCTGCTGCCAGAGGTAATGCAGGTAAAACCGCAGCAAAGAAAAAGGCAACAGTGAAAGCAGCACCCAAGAAGGCGGCTACCAAGAAGGCAGCTCCCAAAAAAGCAGCTCCCAAAAAAGCAGCTCCCAAAAAAGCAGCTCCCAAAAAAGCAGCTCCCAAAAAAGCAGCTCCCAAAAAAGCAGCTCCCAAGAAGGCGGCTACCAAAAAAGCAGTGCCCAAAAAAGCGGCCAGTAAACCAGTCGCCAAAAAGACACCAGCCATAAAAGCATCAGCGAAAAAAGCAGTGGCAAAAAAAGCAGCTCCTGCAAAAACGCCCAAAAAAGCCGCTCCCGGGAAAGCAGCTCCAAAAGCCCTCACATCAACCCGTTCACCTGCCTCAAGGCCAGTCAAGAAAACACCGGCCAAAGCCTCTGCACCCAAGGCATCCAAGCCAGCGGTTCAAACAGGCACAAAAGATGCAGGGACAACGAAGGGAGCCAACCGCAAGAATGCACCGGCTACTTCGAGAACCACAGCAAGTAACAATCCAGACATGAGCACAAGAGCAGTAGACAGCACCCCTAACAAGGCTGTGCGCGGCAAAGGCGCAGCAGCAGCAAAAGTCCGGTCAGAAGCCATGAAGCAGCCCATCAGCAAACTTGATGCAAATGCCAAGGGCTTTGTTCCTTACCAGATGAAAAAAGGTGAGGAATACATGAACGAACAGCAGAAAGATCATTTCAAGAGCATACTTCTCAACTGGCGCAACGAATTGATGCAGGAAGTTGATCGCACTGTGCATCATATGCAGGACGAGGCGGCCAATCCGCCTGATCCTGCAGATCGTGCAACGCTGGAAGAGGAATTCAGCATTGAACTGAGGACTCGCGACAGGGAACGCCGTTTGATCAAGAAAATTGACAGCACCATTGAGCTCATCGCAAATGACGACTATGGATATTGTGATTCCTGCGGCGTGGAAATAGGTATTCGCCGACTGGAAGCACGTCCAACCGCAAACAAATGCATAGACTGCAAAACGCTGGATGAAATCAAGGAAAGACAGCTGGGCAGTGCCTGAGCGGCTCGAAAAAGCAGTTTACCGGGGGCGTTTCGCCCCCTCTCCCACCGGCTTGCTGCATGCAGGCTCCCTCCTGACCGCCCTCGCCAGCTGGCTCGATGCCCGAACCAGCGATGGTATCTGGCTGTTGCGCATGGAAGACCTTGATCCTCCTCGAGAGAGCAAAGAAGCTGCAGACGGCATTCTGTTTGCACTTGATGCACTTCATCTGCACTGGGATGGCCCTGTGCTTTACCAGAGTCAGCGGATCGAGGCATACCAGGATGCTCTGGCAACGCTTGTCGCAAAAGACAGAATATTTCCCTGTATCTGTAGTCGTCAGGACTTTGGAAATGACAGCAGAATTTATCCGGGTACCTGCAGGGAACGCCTGATACAGCCAGATCAGGCTCATGCCTTGCGTTGCAGGGTGGATGACAGGGTGATAAGTGTTGAAGACCGCCTTCAGGGCCACTATAGCCAGAATCTGATCAGGGATACGGGTGACTTTGTCATCAAACGCAAGGATGGACTTTTTGCCTATCAGTTGGCTGTTGTGGTTGACGATGCCATGCAGGGCATTACTGACATAGTCAGGGGAATTGATCTGCTCGACTCCACACCAAGACAACTGTTCCTGCAGGAGCTGCTTGATTGCAGCCAACCGCGATATGCACACCTCCCGGTTCTTGTCGACAAGGACGGGAACAAGTTGAGCAAACAGCAGGGAGCCGCACCTGTTGATGTCACACGTCCTGCCGAAGCCCTCTTCAGAGCACTGGCCCAACTGCAGCAAGAGCCCCCCGACGAACTGCTCACGGCGCCAACACAAGACATCCTGCAGTGGGCTGTCAATGCCTGGAACCCGGGCGCACTGAACAATCAAACCAGCCTCAGGGAAATTTCTTAACACTCTGCAGCTGCTGTATGATGAAGCCCTGTTATCGGGGAACTCCATTACAACAGCCCATGCAGCGTTCCTTACCTCTGTTATTCTTCATCGTTTTCTCAGGCATGCTTCTGCTTCAGAACATCGATACCCATCAATTCTGGTTCTCGCCTTTTCTGGTTACCTTTGCGGTCATCCTGCTGGTAGCACTCACACAACAGGCCAGGAGTGATGATGATTTTTGATGCTTCCATGGTGGTTGCTGCAGGAGCAATCTACCTCTGCCTCTTCTATGCTGTCGCCTGGCTGGCAGAAAAAAGCAGGCTCTCCCCCCGACTGATCAACCACCCTTTGCTATATACACTTGCTCTGGGCATTACTGTGAGCACCTGGTCTTTTTACGGCGCACTGACATCTGCCTCGGCGCGCGGATTTGGTTACAATGCTTTCTATATCGGCATTGGTGCAGCCTTTCTCTTTGCCCCTTTACTGCTACAGCCTTATCTGCGTATAACCCGCAGTTGGCAGCTAGGCTCACTGGCTGATGTCTTTGCCTTCCGTTTTCGCAGTCCCTGGGCAGGCACACTTACCACCCTTGTGTTGTTGATTTGTGCCTTTCCCATTATCGCCTTCCAGGTACTGGCAGTAGCACAAAGCACTGCCATGCTTTCGCCATCCATCAATCCCGATCTGGCAGCTTTTTTCTACTGTTTCGCAGTACTGCTGCTTACTATCCGATTCGGCACACGCGACGTCAGTGGCCGGGAAAGAAACAGCAGCCTGGTCACAAGTTTGGCATTTGAATCGGTGATAAAGCTTGCTGTGCTCCTGATCATGGGAGCCTTTATGGTTTTTGTTGTATTCAAGGGACCTGCCAACCTGCAGGACTGGCTGCAAAATCAACCTGATATGGTTACACGTCTTGATCTGTCCTTCGTTGCAGACAGTACCAATCTGATCATTCTGCTTTTCTTTGCCTCTGCAGTTGCGCAGCCACACATGTTCCACATGATCTTCCACGAGAACAGGAACCCGCAGCACCTGAGAATTGCCAGCTGGGGTGTTCCCCTGATTCTACTGCTGGCCAGTCTGCCTGTTATGCCCATGTTGTGGGGTTGGGAGTTTCTGGGTCTGCAAGGCGATGTCCAGTTTGCCGGCCTTTTGTCTGCAATGGCCCAGGGCAATTCCGTGATTACACTGCTTTTCTATACTGGAGCTCTGGCTGCCGGGAATGGTCTGACCATCATAATGACCATGTCCATTTCAAGCATGTGCATGAATCATTTCCTGTTGCGGGTCCGGACACCTCCTCCCGGGCAACAAATGTATAGCTGGCTCAAGATATCCAGACGACTCATCATCATCGCCATCATTTTTGTTGTATATCTTGCCTATATTGGTCTGTCACGTGGACTGTATGTTTCTGATGCAAGGAATGTTTCTTTCATTGCCAGCATCCAGTTTCTGCCGGCAATACTTGCAGTGCTCTACTGGCCCAGAGCCAATAGGGACGGTTTTCTCTGGGGCATAGTCGGCGGTCAGATCATCTGGCTGGCACTTGGCATGTTGCCACTAGTGAGCGGATACGCAATCACCAGCCACAGTTTCACTGCAACAGGACAGATCAACTGGAACTTCATTTCTGTGCTTTCAATGCTGGGCAACATGGCGCTGCTCGTTTCGGTTTCACTGATTACCAGAACACGCAAGGAAGAGCTACGAGCAACCGAAATGTGTAATCTCTTGAGAGGGGGTATTCCAGCACAAAAAAGGCTGCTGGTTGCCAGAACGCCTGAAGAGTTCATACAGAGCCTGACTGCACCTCTAGGAGAAGAAAGCGCCCGTCACGAAACCACCAAGGCCCTGACAGATCTGGGAATGGATTATGACGAGAAACGCCCCTTCTTTCTCCAACAGTTGCGTAACCAGATCAGCAACAACCTTTCTGCCCTGCTGGGGCCGACTATTGGCTACAGCACCGTTGAAACATTTCTTCCCTACAGCAACAAGAACACTGCTGTGGGGAGTACCGATATCCGGCTGATGGAGTCACGACTGGAATCGTGGCCAGGCAGCCTGACCGGAATTGCTCTCGATCTTGACCTGCTAAGACGGCATCACCGCCAGATTCTCCAGGATCTTCCCCTGGGCGTCTGTACAGTGGACAAGAATGGTCGCATCTCATTCTGGAACAGGGCCATGGAAAATATTACCGGCATCGATCCGGAGAACCTGTTCGGATTACCGCTGGATCAACTGCCCGGTCCATGGAACAACATGCTGGAGAATTTTCTTGCCAATACCACAAGTAACCACCTTTTTCGCAAGGCAGTTGTGATCAATGGGAGGCAGAGATGGCTGAACCTGCACAAGGCCAATCTGGATCGGGCAGATAATGAAAATCCTGACCAACTGCCCGGCAATGCACATGTAATCATTGTTGAGGACCAGACTGATACAAGTGTGCTTGAACACGAGCTGGCCCATGCTGAACGGTTGAGTTCAATCGGTATGCTGGCGGCTGGCGTTGCTCACGAAATCGGCAATCCGGTCACAGGTATAGCCTGTCTGGCCCAGAACCTCCGCGAAGAATGTGTGGATGAACAGCACCGCGAAATGTCTGACCAGATCATTCAGCAGACAAGAAGAATTTCTGCCATTGTGCAGTCTCTGGTTTCCTATTCGCACAGCGGCAAGCAAGCCGACAGAACTGCAAGCAATGAAAAAGTATCACTGCGAGCTGCTGCAGAAGAGGCAGTCAATCTTGTTTCGCTGCAGAAAGATGGCCGCAACATACGCTATCGCAACCTGTGTGATCCTGGCGCACAGGTGGTTGCAGATAACCAGCTCATCCTGCAGATAATGTTGAATCTGCTCAGCAATGCACGTGATGCCAGCCCTGAAGGGGGCGAGGTTGATATTTCCACCAGCGGCTCTGAAGGCCAGACAACCTTCATGGTCACAGACCGCGGGAGCGGCATCCCCAGGGAACTCAGAAGCAGGGTATTCGAGCCTTTTTACACTACCAAAGAGCCTGGTAAAGGCACGGGCCTCGGTCTTTCACTTGTGTATCAGATCGTGACCGGAATGGGTGGAAATGTGCAAATAAGCACACCATTTGCTACCTCAAGTAGCATGGGAACACAGGTAATTGTTACTTTTCCCTGTTATGATCCAAAGTCCTGAGCGCAGCCTGATGGCGGACACAGGACTCATCATGGCCCCGGATGTGGCCCCGAAACGAATAGTAGAGACCAATGAGCCACATACTCATAGTCGAAGACGAAGAAGTAATCCGCAGCGCCCTCAGACGCCTGCTGGAACGAAATGGCTATGAGGTCAGTGAAGCTGGCAGCGTCCAGGAAGCCTGCGACAACCACAGGCTTGATGAACTGGATGCCATTATCAGCGATCTCCGTCTGCCTGGCCTGCCCGGCACGGAACTGATCAAACGTACACCAACGCCTGTTCTGATCATGACAAGTTACGCAAGCCTGCGTAGTGCGATTGATTCAATGAAAATCGGGGCAGTCGATTACATTTCAAAACCCTTTGAGCATGAGGAAATCCTCAGCACCCTTAAAAGAATTCTCTCTGGCGACAGCAAAGCCCGTAACAGAAGCCGCAGGCAACCCAGACCCAACGAAGAACCTGTGCAGGGTATGGTGGGCAGCTGCGACCAGATGCTGGAACTGTTCCGGCGTATCCGCAAGGTAGCCCAGACCAATTCCTCAGTCCTGATCCATGGCGAGTCCGGTACTGGCAAGGAACTCGTAGCCAGGGCCTTGCATGAGGCCAGCTCAAGAAAGGATTCAAACCTCATTTCTGTCAACTGTGCAGCCATCCCTGAAAACCTGATCGAGTCAGAACTGTTCGGTCATGAAAAAGGAGCATTCACCGGGGCTACATCCACCAGAACAGGCCTGGTTGAAGCGGCCAACAATGGCACACTGTTCCTGGATGAAATAGGTGAATTGCCTCTGGATGCCCAGGCCCGACTGCTCAGGGTGCTGCAGGAACATGAAATCCGCAAAGTAGGGTCGGTTCATTCACAGAAAGTTGATGTCCGCCTGGTAGCTGCAACACATCGGGATCTCAAACAGTTTGTACGCGAAGGTCGCTTTCGTGAAGACCTTTACTACCGTATCAACGTGATGCCGCTTCATATTCCGCCCCTGAGAGAGCGTGGCAATGACATACTGGAGCTGGCTGACAGCAAACTCGAACTTACCTGCGAGCGTTTGGGCGTGGAAACCATGCGATTCAGCGCTGACGCAATCCAGGCCATTACCACCTATCCGTGGCCCGGCAATGTCCGGGAACTGGAAAATGCCATAGAGAGAGCTGTGATTCTCTCGGAAGGCGATGAAATAGCGATTGACCTTCTGGGTCTGGATGTTGAGCTGGTCAGGATTGATGGCAAGAACACCTGGCTGGTAGACGCCCAGCAGCAGGAAAAGAATACCCTGGAAATTGAAAATGACCCCCAGGAAGACCTGTCCCTGAAAGAATATTTCCAGCGTTTCGTGCTGGAGCACCAGGATCACATGAACGAAACGGAACTGGCCCAGAAACTGGGCATAAGCCGCAAATGCCTCTGGGAAAGACGACAGCGCTTTGCCATCCCCCGCAAGAAAAAGCAGCATTGAGACTGTGCTCGCGAGTCAATGCTTTGCTTTGAACTGTCAGACCAAAGTACCAGCCAACAGGTCCTGAATTTCGTTACTGTGTTACCTCAAAGGTTACATTTCTAAACAACTCCACCTCATTTACCCAAAGCAACACCTGATCACTCACTTGCCTACTTGCTCCCAACTGCCTGATTCAAAAGGCATTCATCATTAATTTCCAAATTGGCACGATGTCTGCAAACATAAGGGTGCAAGGCATATATAAAAACAAAAACCAGAACAAGAAAAATAAGCCTGCAATACTTCTGTCTGAATCTGTCAGATCCGGCCCGGAAAAGACCGGCATACGGCGGCGTATCCTGGTTTGAGGCTCCAGATGGAAGCAAGGATGTACAAGGGGTTGCCCTGAAGTACTGGTCTTTGACCAACAACATAGGCATGGATGTCACACGACTTTGAAAAAAGAACAACAAATGCAAGGTTGCCATTGACCCGGAGAGCCCAGCCCTCCGGGTTTTATTTTTTTGGAATCCTGAAAAAATCGATCCGAATCATGGTCCGGAACGCACTTCATCTACCTCCCCTGTGCGACAGCAGTGTAGAATCACACCTCAAATCCACTCAATCGTATTTTTGCGGTAAAGCCCCATTACTGATTCAGCTTCCTCAAGTCACCAGTCTCCCCTGGCATCATCCCTGAAAATCATCAGTCGGGCCGAACATGGTATTTCGAGACAAAAGATCAGCCCCAATTGCCTGAAAGTGCTTTATTCCCTCAATGAAGCAGGCTTTGAAGCATTCATCGTCGGGGGTGGAGTAAGGGATGTTCTGCTTGGCATGGAACCCAAGGACTTCGACGTGGCAACCAGCGCTACGCCGGAAGAAATCAGGGGTGTGTTCAGAAATTCACGCATTATTGGCCGGCGCTTCCGTATTGTGCATGTCCATTTCGGCAGGGAAATCATTGAAGTATCCACTTTCAGGGCACAGACAGCAGACAAGATCGAGATCATAGAAGGCAAGCTGACACGGCAGGATCACCACATTGATGCTGCCCAGTCGAGCGCCGGGATGATCCTGCGGGACAATGTTTACGGGACCATGGAAGAAGATGTACTTCGTCGTGACTTTACAGTCAACGCACTCTACTACACGGTGCGCAATTTTGAAGTGTACGACTTTGTTGATGGACTGGCAGACATAGACAGGAAATGTCTCCGCATGATCGGAGACGCCGGGCAGCGTTACCGGGAAGACCCGGTGCGTGTCCTCAGGGCAATCCGGCTGGCTGCAAAACTGGATTTTTCCATAGCTCCGGAAACGGAACTGCCACTCAAGCCCTGTGCCCACCTGTTGACTTCAATCCCACCAGCGCGTCTTTTCGATGAATTCCTGAAACTGTTCTTCAATGGTCATGGATACCGTACCTGGGAGCTGCTCAATGAATACGATGTATTCAGGGTACTTTTTCCTTGTACATCCGAGGCCTTTACTGGCGACGACACCTATACCCGCAAATTCCTGGCAAGTGCTTTTCACAGCACTGACAACCGTATCAACGAAGGGCTGAGCATTACTCCTGCCTTCCTGCTAGCGGCTATCATGTGGCCGGCTGTGCGCAATGAAATGCAGATACTTGCCAGGACCGACATGCCGGCACCTCAGGCAATGATCGAGGCAGGGCAGAACGTACTGACCCGTCAACTTGAGATGCTTTCAATTCCCCGTAGATTCAGTATTCCCATGCGGGAAATCTGGGACATGCAGTTGAAGCTGCAAAAACGCCAGGGTCGGCGTGCCGAAACACTGCTGGGCCACAAACGTTTCCGGGCTGCATACGATTTTCTGTTGTTGCGTGAAGCAGCCGGTGAGGAGCTGGATGGACTGGGCAAGTGGTGGACAGAATACCAGACTGCCAATCCAGACCAGCAGGCAGCCTTGCTTGATGAAGTGGAAAAGCGTTCCCCGCGTGCAAAATCGCGCAGACGCAGAGTAAAATCCAGACGCAAGAATGTCACACCCAATCCGGCATCCAGCGAATGACTTCCGGAACAAACTTGTCCGAATCTGCAGTAAAGCATAGCTTGCCTCGCTATATTGCTGTTGAAGGCCCTATTGGCGTGGGAAAGACAAGCCTGGCAAAAAGACTGGCAGACAGTTTCAATTACGACATTCTTCTTGAGAAAAGCGAAGACAATCCCTTTCTTGACCGCTTCTATCACAACCCCCGCCAGCTGGCACTGGCAACACAGTTGTTCTTTCTGTTCCAGCGGACACAACAATTGCAGGAACTCAGACAGGACGACATGTTCGAGCCCGTTCGGGTTGCCGACTTCCTGATGGAGAAGGATCGCCTCTTTGCCAGGCAGAATCTCGACCCGGATGAATACAAGCTCTATGAAAATGTCTACAACCACCTGACCATAGATGCCCCTGTACCTGATCTGGTGATCTACCTGCAGGCACCGGTTGAAGTGCTGATGCAACGCATCCAGCAACGTGCAATTCCTTCTGAGCAGCTCATCCAGGAGCAGTATCTGGTCAACCTGACCAGATCCTATACCGAATTTTTCCACTACTACAATCGTAGTGCCCTGCTGGTGGTAAACAGCAGCGAACTCGACTTCGTCAACAATGACGAGGACTACCAGATGCTGCTCAATCACATCCGTACCATTCGCAAAGGCAGCCGCAACTATTTCAATCCGCGCCCTTCTCTGATCTGATCAATCACGCAGGCATTGCCAACCACTCTTGGCTATAATGGCTGCCCATTCCTGAAAGTCCCGGAAACTCCAGTGACCACCGATATTACGCTCTACACCCTGCAGGCAATGAAGGAACGTGGCGAGAAGTTCGCCTGCATCACAGCCTATGATGCCTTGTTTGCAGGACTTTGCTGCGAAGCAGGTATTGAACTGTTATTGACCGGTGACTCACTGGGCATGGTGTTGCAGGGCCACGACTCAACCCTGCCTGTCACCATGGATGACATGATCTACCATATGCAGTGTGTCAAAAGAGGCAACCGCGGTGCACTGTTGATGGCCGATCTTCCTTTCATGTCATATGCTTCCGAAGTCCAGACTCTGGAAAACGCAGCCAAACTCATGCGTGCCGGTGCTCAAATCGTCAAGCTGGAAGGTGGGGCCTGGATTGCCGAAACTACCAGGCTGCTTACAGAGCGTGGCATTCCTGTCTGTGCACACATGGGGCTTACACCGCAATCAATCAACCGGATTGGAGGCTTCCGTGTGCAGGGCCGTGACCCCGCCGCTGCCAACACAATACTCGAGGAAGCCCTGTTGCTGGAATCCTGTGGCGCCAACATGCTGCTTGTTGAATGCATTCCTCGCTCGCTTGCAAAAAAAATCTCCGCAAGTCTCAGCATTCCTGTAATAGGTATCGGTGCAGGTCCTGATGTTGATGGACAGATCATGGTTATGCACGATGCACTTGGCATAGGCCCCATCACACCGAGGTTTGTGAGGAATTTCCTGACAGAAGCCGTGGATGGTATTCCCGGCGCTCTTGCTGCCTATGTTCATGCAGTCAAAACAGGCACCTTCCCGGCTGCACAACACTGTTATGACTGAAAGTCTCAAGGTCTTCGGGAATATCCCTTCAGTACGCGAGCTGCTCGAGCGTCATCGCCGGGCTGGTGAAAGTATTGGACTGGTCCCGACCATGGGCAATCTGCATGCAGGTCATGTCTCACTGCTTGAAGCTGCCCGCAGACAAAGTGATGTTCTGGTTGCCAGTATATTCATCAACCCCATGCAATTCGGCCCCAGCGAGGATCTGTCCAGCTACCCACGGACTTTTGATGCTGACTGCGAGGTGCTGCAGGCAAGTGGCTGCAACTATCTGTTTGCGCCACAAGTTGAGGATATCTATCCGTTGGGTATGGCAGGACAAACTGTTGTGTCTCTGCCCCACATTTCTGCCCTGCATTGCGGCAAAAGCCGCCCCGCACACTTCGACGGCGTCTGCACAGTGGTATGCAAACTGTTCAACATCGTACAACCAGACAGAGCCTGGTTCGGATTGAAGGATTACCAGCAGTTCCACATCATCAGCCGCATGGTGGATGATCTCAATATTCCGGTGTCCCTGATCGGCATGCCGATCATTCGCGAGGATAGCGGGTTGGCCATGAGCTCACGTAACGGTTACCTGAGTGCAGCAGAAAAGCACAGGGCCACGGCTCTGTACCAGAGCCTGCAGTCAGCAGCTGCATCCCTTGCCCGGGGGCAGGAATTCCGGCTTGTGGAACGCCTTGCTGCAGAACAGCTCCAGGATGCTGGCATGAAACCCGATTATTTCACTGTTTGCGATCGCAACACTCTGCTCCCGGCACAGGGACAGGAAACCCGTCTGGTGATCCTTGCAGCCGCCTGGATAAGCAACACCCGCCTCATCGACAACCTACCACTGGATTTATAAGGTTTACTGTTGAGGTGACTCAAAGGAATGTGACTCAAAGGGATGTGACTCAAATGACTCAAATGACTCAAAAGGACACCCATTGGAGTGAATTGAAAACGAGCACCACGGTGTGCCAGTTCGCTCGCTCACGCTCCTCACCCGGCACACCCTGTCACTCTGTCAATTGCAGTGGCAAGGGTGTCCAAATCGCAATCTCGGCAAGACACCCACCCACTGAGGTATATCAGGCCGAAGCAGGGGGAGTCAGGTGAGGAGCGTGAGCGAGCGAACTGGCTCACCCTGGCAGGCCGGGTGCCACTGGCCAGGGTATGGGTGTCCTTGATTATCACTCCACACACTGAGGTATATCAGGCCGAAGCAGGGGGAGTCAGGTGAGGAGCGTGAGCGAGCGAACTGGCTCACCCTGGCAGGCCGGGTGCCACTGGCCAGGGTATCGGTGT
>JAURLQ010000058.1 GCA_030831125.1 Gammaproteobacteria bacterium | reverse complement strand
GTGACCGTTGTAACACCTGCAGAGCTCAACAACTTCGATCCGGGCGGCACGGTTGCCGAACAGCTCGACGCTCTGCCACAGTTTTTCAGCACGGTTACCCCACAGCGTAACGGCGGTTCACTGGCCTTTACCGTGGGCAGCTTTCTGAACATGCGCGGTCTGGGTGCCAACCGTACCCTGGTACTGCTTGATGGTGCTCGTATGGCACCTGGCGACAAGCGTGGTTCAGTCAACGTTGATACTTTCCCGACTGCGCTGATGCGCAGTGTAGACGTGGTCACCGGTGGTGCTTCTGCAGCCTACGGTGCCGACGCCCTGGGCGGGGTAACCAACTTCATCGTTGATCGCCAGTTTCAAGGCCTGAAATTCAGCTCCGGCACCGGCATCAGCGAATTCGGCGACGGCTTCCGCTATAACGCCAGTCTGGCCGGTGGTTTCCAGATTGGTGACCGCCTGAACATCATCGGTTCTGTTGAAGGTCGTGAAATCGACCAGATTATTCGAGATCCTGAAGATCTCGATTCCGACTGGTATCAGCGCTGGGGGCATGTGACCAACCCCGCATGGTCACCAGGTGCAGCACCTGGCACGCCGCAGCGTATTACTGTGCCCAATGTTACTGTTACCGATCGCCATCCCTATGGCATGATTTCCGGTACCCGCACTGTGCTCGACGGCATGGTATTCAACCGTGAAGGTACGCAGGTTGTACCGTTCCGTGACGGCATCGTGACTTCCAAGAGTGGATCAGGCACTACCCGCACCACCTCAGGTGGTCCTGAAGCCGAGCTTGCCTACAAGGCCAACCGTGGCCCCGGTCAGGGTCAGGGCGTAGTGGGCCGCTCCATGTTCCTTGCAGCCAACTACCAGTTTACCGACAACCTGTCCGGCTATGTGCAGGCAGTGGTTGGTCGTTCCGAGACCAAGGGAATCACTGACCGTGGTGATGTAACCGGTATCACGATGCGCTCCATCTGGGCACCCAGCATCTCTATTGATAATGCCTATGTACCCCAGTATGTGCGTGATGTATTGACTGCCGCAGGTCGTACCGAGTTTACCTTGCAGAAAGATGGTGGCTTTGTGGGGGTTCCCGATCTTGGTATCACCAAGCGTGACCACAGTGTATTCGGTACTGAAACCTACACCGCCGGTTTCAGCTACGATCTGCCCAATACCTGGAACATCTCAGGCAGCTACTCTACCGGTGAAACCGTCCGCAGAACCCATACCTACGAGATGATGCGTGTTGACCGCATGTTCCTGGGTATGGATGCCGTAGTTGATCCTGCGACTGGCAGCATCGTCTGCCGCGTTAACCTGCCGCAGTACCAGCCTACCGTTGCAGAGCTCAATGCTGCCGGTCTGGCCTCTGGTTTGACCAACTCACGCACTGCAAATGATCCGGTGCCACAGCCGCTGGAGTCCCCCGTAGGACTTGACGGCACCATTGAAGGCTGTGTGCCCTATAACGTGTTCGGGGCCGGCAATGTCAGCCAGGATGCCATTGATTACGTTGGTACAGACAAGCGTTCCATCGGTATTGTTGAGCAGGATTTTGCCGAGGTTGTGGCAACCGGTGAGCTGTTTGAAGGCTGGGGCTATGGTCCTGTTTCCATGGCTGCCGGTCTTACCTGGCGTGAATCCAGCTTCTCCGATGAAGCAAACCCTGCTGAAATTGATGCCCTGGGACCACCCCAGAATGCCCCTGCACTGGGTATTCGCGGCATAGCCCGCGGTTACACCGGCGGCAGCCCGAACCTGCACAAGTTCTCCACTGTGCCGAAGATCAGCGGTCAGTATGATGTATGGGAATGGTTCACCGAGATCCAGGCACCAATCTGGGAATCACAATCCGGTGAGCAGACCCTTGGTGGTTCCCTTGCTTTCCGCCGCTCAGAGTACAACCTCAGTGGTGCGGTAGAAGCCTGGAAGGCTGGTGTGGAGATGCAGGTAATTGAAGGCCTGCGTATTCGTGCCACCAAGTCGCAGGACGTTCGCGAGGCTACCTTCTCCGAGCGTTTCGATGCCCAGGGAGGCGGCGGCAACGTGCAGGATCGTTTCAACAATGATGAAACGGTATCCATCACGGTTGTTGCTTCCGGAAACCCGAATCTGGCGCCTGAAACTGCAGACACCACTGTGTTCGGTGTGGTCTATGAACCACAGTTCGACTGGGCGCAGGGCTTGTCCATTTCTGCCGACTGGTATGAGGTCGAAATCGACGATGCCATTTCCCAGATCAGTCAGCAGGATGTAATGGACCGCTGTTTTGCAGGTGTTACAGCACAATGTGCGAACATTGAGCGTGATCCCAATAACGGCGGTGTTACCCGTGTATTCCGTCGCTTCTTCAACCAGGATCAGGCGGTTGTGGAAGGCATGGACTTCGAGGTGACCTACCGTACCGAACTGAACTTCTTCGACAGCCAGCAGGAAAACCTGAGCATTCGTATGCTTGCCGGTAAACTGCTGAACCGCGAGGATATTTCAGCGAATGGTATACGCAACAACCTGATGAACCAGTACACCTTGCCTGAAATTACCGGGAACATCACGGCCAACTACTCGGTTGGACAATGGGGCTTCCAGCTGCAGGGCCGTCACATCTCCGGTGACAAACTGAACCGCAACTGGGTTGAAGGTGTGCATGTGGATGACAACTATGTAGCCTCCATGAACTGGTGGAATGGTACCGTAACTTACGGTGGTGAGCTGGACAATGGTGGCACCTGGAACCTTGGTTTCAACGTGTTGAACCTTCTGGATACAGCTCCGCCCATTGTCGCCAGTGGTACTGGCGGCCAGGGTGTCAACAACCAGTACGACGTTTACGGACGTCGCTACAACCTGAGTCTGAATATCAACTTCTGATTCAGTGCAATGCAGTACCCACAAAAGGGCCTTCGGGCCCTTTTGTTTTTGGAGCAGTATTGGTAATAACAATAAAAGTTGTGTGGGAAAAAGTGTAAAAATTATGTAGACACGGCTCCGTAAGCCTAGTAATTTGCGCGTGGGAATATTTTTCGGCATCCGAAAAATTTTCCGGCTTGGGGAGAGCCGGATACCAGTCTTCAATGACTCTGTGGGATTTTTTCCACAGGACTGTCATCCGAATCTTCCTGAAAGTCCTGTAACTCATGAACAGTTGGCCAGTTAATCCTGGCCTTGATTTGCACAGGCAAGCTGTCTGGTATATGTGGAAAGAGTTTCTGGAAACATGACTCAATCCATTGTGAAGCCCCGGCTTGTTGCAGGTAACCGTTCATTTCAATCAATACACCAGGGGGAGAAAAAATGACCCGAGTACCATCATCAAGTGGGCCGTTATTCACTGGCCGCAAGAAAGCCCTGGCGCTTTCACTTGCAGCCATTACATCTGCTATCGCCTTTACTGCCACACCAGCTTATGCACAGGATGAAGTTGAGGAAGTCACAGTCACCGGATCGCGTATCCGCATGACCGACGGTATGGCAGCACCGACACCGGTGACCGTTGTAACACCTGCAGAGCTCAACAACTTCGATCCGGGCGGCACGGTTGCCGAACAGCTCGACGCTCTGCCACAGTTTTTCAGCACGGTTACCCCACAGCG
>JAURLQ010000057.1 GCA_030831125.1 Gammaproteobacteria bacterium | reverse complement strand
CTGAGGCAGTACAGATCATGTCCAGAATCCAGTTGGGGCGTGTACTGAGCGATCCGGAAGTTGACAATATTGTGGCTTTCCTCCTGACACTGACCGGAGATCAGCCTTCATTTGCGCTGCCGATACTGCCACCGTCAACAGCACATACGCCCAGCCCGGAGCCGTTCAACTGAATCTGCGCACCAGTAACAGAACCCCCTCTTGACCACGCTTCGGCGTGGTTTTTTTTGACCAATACAAGGGGGACACCCACTCAATCCAAGGGACACCTATTTTACTGATTTGAAAACGAGCACCACGGAGTGCCAGTTCGGTCGCATGCTCCTCACCCGGCACCCCCTGTCGCTCTGTCAATTGCAGTGGTCTGGGTGTCCCATAGTGATTTCTCACTAAGGTATATCAGGCCGAAGCAGGGGGAGTCAGGCGAGAAGCGGGAGCGAGCGAGCTGAGCTCACCCTGGTAGGCCGGGTGCCATTTGACCTCAAATGGGTGTCCCATTGCGCTCTATTCAAGCTATTGCCATGGAGCCTCCGGGTTGGCGGAAACAAAGCAGGACCTGCTATGATTCGCGTCCTTTTTTATCGGCCTGACCAATGCTTGTTCTTGGTATAGAAACCTCCTGCGACGAAACCGGCATAGCATTGTATGACAGTGAGCTCGGCTTGCGTGGGGAAGCACTTTACAGCCAGATCAAACTGCATGCTGAATACGGTGGCGTAGTGCCGGAACTTGCCTCCCGTGATCACATTCGCAAGACCCTGCCACTTATCAGGGAAGTCATGAATCAGGCCGGCTGCAAGGGCAGTGACATCAATGGCGTTGCCTACACTGCCGGGCCCGGACTGGCAGGTGCATTGCTGGTTGGAGGTGCCATTGGGCGTTCACTGGGCATGGCCTGGGATGTACCAGTGATCGGCGTGCATCATATGGAAGGTCATCTGCTCGCCCCTTTGCTCGAAGACAAAAAACCCCGGTTTCCGTTCATCGCACTGCTGGTGTCAGGTGGGCATACCCAGCTGGTGACAGTTGAAGGCATCGGCAGCTACAAGGTCATAGGCGAATCCGTTGATGATGCAGCAGGTGAGGCTTTTGACAAGGTTGCCAAGATGCTTGGCTTGCCTTATCCCGGCGGGCCGCATGTGGCCAAACTGGCAGAGAAAGGAACACCGGGACGTTTCACTTTTCCCCGCCCCATGACCAACCGGCCTGGTCTTGATTTCAGTTTCAGTGGACTGAAAACCTACGTGCTCAATACTGTAATGGAGCACACCAGTGAAGGGATGCTGAATGAGCAAACCGCAGCTGATATAGCACATGCCTTCCAGGAAGCAGTGGTTGCGACCATGGTGATCAAATGCAGGCGCGCACTGGAGCATACGCAAATGCAGACACTGGTTATCGCCGGCGGTGTCAGCGCGAATACGCGATTGCGGGAAGAGCTGGGGAAAATGGCAGAACAGGCTCACGGGCAATTGTATTATCCGGAACTCAAGTACTGCACGGATAACGGAGCAATGATTGCGTTTGCAGGCTGTCTGAGACTGATGGCCGGCCAGCAGGATGATCTGGGTATTTATGCAAGGCCACGCTGGGATCTCGAATCCTTGCCTCCCATTACCATGTCCGTTTGAGAACACGGGCAACAACGAACAAGGTTTCAACAATGGATATTGTTTACGTCAGAGGGCTGGAAGTAAAAACTGTCATAGGTGTTTACGACTGGGAGCGGGAAATAAAGCAGCCTTTGTCTGTTGATCTGGATATGGCCTGGGACTTTACCAGGGCTGAGGAAAGTGACGAGATCGAGCATGTGCTCGACTACAAGATTGTGTGTGTACGCGTTGCGGCATTCATTGAAAAGACCGAACTTAATCTGCTGGAAAAAATAGCTGCAGAAATTGCCAATCTGATCATGAGCGAATTCAGGGTTCCCTGGGTGCGGGTGAGAGTAGGCAAGCCGGCTGCCTTGACTGGCGCCCGTGATGTAGGGGTTATTATCGAGCGAGGTGAGCGTCCGGCGGGGTTGCCTGCCCCGTGAATGCAGTGTGGCTTGGTGTGGGCAGCAATTGTCATGCCCTGGATAATCTTGCCAGCTGCCTTGATGCCCTCTTGCTTCAGTTCAGGGATCTTGCTTTGTCATCTGTCTATGAAAGTGCGGCAGCGGGCCAGCAGGGACAGCCCTATCTCAACATGGTTGTCGGACTGCAAACCGACATGCCGCTTTTGCAACTCAACAAGCTGCTCAAGTCACTGGAGCAAAAACACGGCAGAAGGGAGCAGGGGCAGGGAGATGTGCCACTGGATATCGATATTCTGCTTTACGCCAACAAGGCAGGGAACTTTGACGGTATTACCTTGCCCCGCCCGGAAATCCTGACAGCGCCTTATGTGCTTTGTCCGCTTGCACAGGTAGCGGGTAAACAGAAACATCCCGTCAGCAAGACAAGCTACAGTGATTTGTGGGAGGCCTTTGACAAATCTGCGGTCAGTATCAGTGCTGTGGATTTCACCTGGCATGAACGCCGTAT
>JAURLQ010000056.1 GCA_030831125.1 Gammaproteobacteria bacterium | reverse complement strand
TCGATAATTTGTAATTCAACATTGGCTGGCAACAGGAGCGTGAGCAGCTTGCCATCCATGATCAGGGCAGTAATACCCTCAAGCCCTTCTGTAATGTAACCCTCAAGTTCTTCCATCGTGTCATTGGGAATTTCGTACTGGCTGAAATCTTCGCTGTTCATGAATATCCAGTTTTCTCCGTCCTTGTAGGAAAACTGCACCGGCACCCGCTCACAGTCGGCTTCCTTGAGCATATCGTCACCCTTGTAACTTTCATCCAGTTTCTGACCGGTTTGCATATTGGTGTAACGAATCTTGTAGAGTGTTGCCGCACCCCTGGCCGAAGGACTTTTCACTTCAAGCTGCTTGACTGCATGCGGGATGCCGTTGATATCAATAACCATACCGCTTTTGAGTTCACTGGCACGTGGCATAAAGACTCCGGGGGCAGAAAATGGCGCGATTCTACAGCAGAAATATGCCGCTCACACGGGTTTGAAGCAGCAGGCAAAAGCGGATATTTCCGGTAAACGGGACTTGCCCCTCGCAAACAGAATGTTAGTATTGCGGCCCGATCATACGCTGTCCCCTGCCAGACAACCTGGCAAAAATAAAAACAACAAGATACTGGAATTACAATGAGCTACTCAGGAATATTTACTGTCCTGGCCATGGCAGCAATACTTGCTCTCGCCTCATGGCTGATCGGACTTTCAACATTTTTCCCCCAACCACTGGCCTATTTTGCAATTGCAATGCTGGCCGGCATTTTCACACTGTTACTGACACCTCGCATCAACGGAAAAAAAGGCAAGGCGACACGTTCTGTTGCCGGCACCAATAGTGACCCGGCCACTGAAGCCGGTCAGGTCAAATGGTTCAATGCAAAAAAAGGCTTTGGTTTCATTACCAGGGAAAATGGTGAAGAAATATTCGTGCACTTCCGCTCCATCAAGGGCGATGGGCATCGCTTGTTGCGGGAAGGTCAGAAAGTGGCATTTTCAGTAACAGAAAGCGACAAGGGTCTTCAGGCTGAAAACGTAATTGCCATTGATTGAACCCGGCACAATCAGGGTTCAGTAATGTGGCGGTTTTTCATTGGCAACAGGGCCGGTTTCCACGCGATCTTCAAGATCGCCCATCTTTTCCCTGAGCAGTTTCAATTCCAGCCTTAGTACATCCAACTGTTTCTGCTGGGAGGCAAGTGCTTCATTAAGGGTTGCAATGGTGTGATCCTGGAAGGCCAGCTGCGTCTGCAGCTCGACAAGTTCTTCTGACATGAGGGTCTCCTAGACATCTGCCCACAGGCGCAGAAGATTGTGATATACACCGGCGAGATCCGTAACGGCTTCACTGTCGGGGTTTTCTGCAGAAACTTGCTGTATGGCTCGGTCCAGCTCGAACAGCATCATGCGCTTGTGGTCTTCCCGCACCATGCTCTGTATCCAGAAAAAGGACGCCAGCCTCCTGCCCCGGGTAACAGCCGTTACCTTGTGCACACTGGTGCCCGGATAGAGCACCATACTGCCGGCCGGAAGTTTAACCCGTCTGACCCCATAGGTATCCTCAATCTGGAGCTCTCCACCATCGTAGTCCTGGGGGTCAGACAGAAATATGGTTGCCGACAAATCTGTTCTGATGCGATGGTGAGTGCCGGTAACGGGTCTGATGGCGCCATCAACATGCCTGCCATAATGTTCATCACCGCTGTAACTGTTGAACAGTGGAGGCAGTATTTTTGCCGGTAATGCAGCAGTAGTGAACAAGGGCGAGTTGTGTAGTGCTTCCAGAATCTGCTTACCCAGTTGTACCGCCAGTGGATGGGTATCAGGCAATTGCCTGTTCTCTTTTACTCGTCTGGAAAGATAACCGGCGCTGCCTTTGCCATCCGCCCAGTCAGCCCCTTCAAGCGCCTGCCTGAATTCGCTGACCTGGGCTGCCGTGAGTACTTGTGGTATCTGGACAAGCATGTCTTGTGACCAATTATTGAACCTGCCTGTTACCGTTTTATTGCGGACAAGTCGTTTGGGGACTGCGCCGATCAGTAATCCAGATTGACCGCAAACACCGAGGCAAAACCCGGGCCCGGCACAACATGCCAGGGATGCAACTGATCAAAATAGAATTCATCGGCGATATTGGTGAGATTCAGTTTGAAAGTCAGATTGTCAGTCATCTCGTATTTGAGCATGGCATCCATGGCCCAGTAATCCGGAACGGATTTTACCGGTTGAGGCGTGGTGGCCAGTCTTTCATCAATGAAGCGTGCACCTCCGGCAATCTGCCAGCGAGAATTGACATCAAGGTTCAGCCACAGGGAAAAGGAATTTTCAGGCACATTGGCAAGAGGAGTTCCGGGGAGTACTGAAAGTTGGGTGGTCTTGCCCTGCTCGCTGTCCATGTAAGTGTAACCACCGTTGATTGCCAGTCTGTCGGTAATCTGTCTTGCCACATTGATGGACAAACCATTGACCTCTTGCTCACCAGCAAGGACATTGAAGCCGGGTGTCAGAGGGTCAGGCACTCTGGCATTGCTTTTGACAATACGGAACAGTGCCGCATCCATATAGAAACGGCCATCAAGCAGCTCCCACTTGGTGCCCAGCTCCCAGCTTTTGTTCAGTTCCGGATCCAGATAGGCATCGCTGATGGTCAGATTGCGACCGCTGTTGATGAAGGACAACCCTTCTGCGGATGGGTTGAAGGAAGTCCCGTATCCAAGATAGAAAGTACCTTCCTCCGCAGGCTTGTAAACCATGGCCACGCGGTAACTGGTCTTGATATCGGTTCGCTGTATGCGCTCATTGGCGATAAATGTGCCGTTGTCATCGAAACGGTCAGCCTTGTAGTCAATTTCAAAACTGTCCCAACGCAATCCGGCCATAAGCTGCCATTTTTCATTCAGTTTTATGGTATCGAGCGCATAAGCTGCAAGACTGTCTGCAGTTGAATCCGAGAGCAATCGCCAGGCAACACCGGTGCTGCTGTACGGTTCTTCGGTTGGTGCAATTAGTGAAGTCGTCGGCACGCCAAGACCGAACCCGAAGCCCGGAGCGGACCCTTCCTGCCCGGCTTCAAAACCGTAAACCAGCGCATGTTCAACATCACCTGCCATCACGCGGGAGATAACATTCACCTGCGCCATCAACATGTCTTCGGTACTTTCCCCGCGAAATACGTTGCGCTTCACAACCACGGATTCAAGAGGTGAACTTGCGGTGACATTGCCAACCAACATTGGCTCCGTGATACGCGTACTGCGTTTGTAGTCTGCATTTCGCAGTATGGCCTGCACGCGAGTATCCGGATTGATTTCATGTTCAAGCATGATGGTACTGATGTCCGCATCAGTATCGATGAAGTCACTCTCGAAGCCATAGAAGTTTTCACGGTTTACATCAGCCGGCTTGCCTGCAAGCCAGGGCAATCCGTAATCAGGTATATTTTCACTATGCTGTTTCATGTAGCTCAGCGTCAGTTCAGTGGCACTGCCAAGTTCCATGGCAAGCGAGGGCGCAAAGCCATAACGGTCAGCTCTGGCACCATCACGACCCGGAAATTCGCTCTGGTGTTTCAGCAGATTGAGCCGGCCATTCATGTTGTCGCTTAGTGGTTCGTTGAGATCCACAGTTGCCCTGCGCGTGCCGGCATTGCCAACATTCACATGCAGAGCCCTGAGGGAATCATTTATCGGTCGTTTGCTGCTCTGGTTGATTACACCACCGGTTGATCCCCTGCCGAATACCGCCGAGGATGGCCCTTGCATGACTTCTATGCTGCCCAGGTTGAAAGGATCGCGATCATAACTGCCAAAGTCGCGCAGCCCGTCAAGAAACATGTCATTGCGTGACGAAAATCCCCTGATGTTCGGTGTGTTCCCCTGCCAGCTGAACTCCCCTGCACCCAGAGTAATACCAGGCACATTGCGCAGAGCATCCGAAAGTGACATTGCTGCCCTGTCATCAAGCAGCTCATCCGATATCGTCACTATGGACTGTGGAGTATCACGCAAGGGTTCAGTGAACTTGCCCAGAGGACTCACATCAAGACTGTACCTGTCACGCACTGTTTCCTGGATGATGACCTCTTCTATGACTCCTTCAGCTGCAAGCGTTTGCAGACTGAATGAGGCTACTGAAGAACCCAGCAATACTCCGGAAATGATCCTGTTGAGTTCACGGGTACGAAACTGCAGCGGCTTTGAAGCCGGAAATCCATGCATGGCGATCTTGTCTTGTTTAAAGTCAGCTAATGAACAAAGCCGCAATTATACCCGGAACAGCAGGCAAGTTGGGCTGTTTGCACAGGTCAACAGGATGAAATTTGCATTTATTGCCCATTCAAGGTCCGGATTTTCGGGGAATTTTTTGTTTCAAATTCAATCCTGCCCCTTTGCCCGGCATCTTTGCCTGTGCTAGTTTTCTCCCTGCATACTGGCCTGTAACAGACCTTGCAAGGCAGCATATTCTGTAGGGGCCAATTTGAATAACAAACAGGAAAAACCTTCGCTCATGCCCTCACCCAAGCCCCCGATTCGCTGGTTGAATCTTGCCGTACTCTGCTTCCCTGTTCTTGTCAGTATCACGATAGTTCCCTGGTATGGCATACGCCATGGCTACGATGCCTGGGAATGGGGCTGGTTTGCTGCCCTGATGGTGTTCTGTGAAATGTCCATAACTGCCGGTTACCATCGCTTGTGGTCCCACAGTACCTACAAGGCCCATCCCTTGCTGCGTTTCATTTTTGCCCTTGGCGGTGCCTGTGCACTGCAGAACGATTGCATCACCTGGGCATCCGACCATCGCCGCCATCACCTTTATGCCGATGACAATGACAAGGACCCCTACTCCGCCAACAGGGGTTTCTGGTATTCACACTTCGAATGGATGATCAGGGACTACCCCAGCACCAGAGAAGATCTGGGTAATGCAAAGGATCTGCTGAAAGACCCCATACTGGTCTGGCAACGCAAACACTATCTGGTCCTGCTGTTATTGATGAACATAGGTTTGCCCTTGTGGCTCGGCTGGATCAATGGCGATATCTGGGGCAGCCTTCTGCTTGCCGGTTTCCTTCGCCTTACCCTGAGTCAGCACTTTACCTATCTGATCAATTCCGCTGCCCACATGTGGGGAAGCCGGACCTACGATACGGAACAGACTGCACGCGACAACTGGATTATTGCGCTGTTCACTTTTGGCGAGGGTTATCATAATTACCATCACACCTTTGCACTTGATTACCGCAATGGCATCAAGTGGTATCACTATGATCCGACCAAATGGCTCATCAAAGCCTGCTCCTGGGCAGGACTGGCAAGCGATCTGCGCGCCATATCACCCTACCGGATAGAAATGACCCGTGTTGCTGTAGAGTACAAGAATGCACTGAACCGATGCGACATGGTTGAGCAGCCTGCCAAATGGCGCAGCAGGCTTGAAGGCGAATACGAACAGGTCATGGCATCCCTCAATGCCTGGGCAGAGGCAAGACAGGCCTGGTATCAGGCACAGTCGAGGGCAATTTCAGATGAGCTGCAACACGACATGGAACTGCTGAATGCTCGCTACAAGGAACTGAAAGGCAAGGCCAGAATCCAGCAGCAACACTGGCAGGCACTGCTCAACAACCTAAGCCGACTGCCTTATCATGCCAATACGCCGGCCTGACTGAATCAATCATCCTTATCCGGTTGCTGACATGGCACTGAAGCTGCGGCTTGCTTCCTCTTCCCTATGGCTGCAGGCAGTCATGGAAGATTTTGATACCTTTCTGCTCGACCATGCCTCATGTGAGAAAAAAGCCTCAGGCATGGCCATGTCGATGATTTCCCACTATCCGGACAAACCTGTCTTGATCCGGGAAATGCTGAATCTTGCAGTTGAGGAGCTCAGCCACTTTCGTGATGTCATGCGTCTGGTTCTTGACAAGGGATTGACCCCGGCAGCAGATTTGCGTGATGAATATGTAAATCAACTGCACAGGTTAATGGATCAGGGCAAAGAGGCCTATCTGCTCGACCGTCTGCTGATAGCGGCAATAGTTGAAGCCAGAGGAGCTGAGCGCTTCGGCCTGATAGCAGATGCCTTGCCCCGGGGTTCCATGAAGCTTTTCTACCAGGGCATTACCCGCTCTGAAAGCCGGCACTTCCAGCTGTTTCTCGACCTGGCATACCAGCATTGTGATGCAAATCTGATTCCCCAACGTCTCGATTCATTGCTCTCTGCTGAAGCAGCCATCATTGCATCACTGCCGATCAAGGCTGCACTGCACTGACAGTTTGGCGCTACAGATGCCCACGTCACTTCCCTTTTGCGGTTTGGGCAACATGCTTGCACAGGCAGAAAATGCAGCCCACACTTGCCATAAATCCACACCCCCGGGATAGCCAATGTCCAATTCAAGGTCTTTGAACTGCCTCCTGCCTAATCTTGCCAGCCTCATCCTTTGCCTGCTTGCTGCCTGTAGTCAGGAAGCCGCGCCTGTGGCATCAAGTGTTGCCATCGGGACCTCAGACACCGACGCAGGAGAGATTGCCTATGAGGAATTCACACTGGACAACGGCCTGCAGGTGATCCTGCATATTGATCGTTCTGATCCTGTTGTAGCTGTCGTCCTCACAGCCCATGTCGGTTCCGCCCGGGAATTACCAGGTCGTACCGGATTTGCCCACCTGTTCGAGCATCTGCTGTTTCTGGAGTCGGAAAATCTCGGCAAGGGTGGACTTGATGCCATGAGTGCCCGTATCGGCGGCTCCGGTGCCAACGGCTCCACAAACCGTGATCGCACCAATTATCTGCAGACAGTGCCCAAGGATGCGCTGGAAAAAATGCTCTGGGCCGAAGCCGACAAACTGGGCTGGTTCATCAATACTGTTACCGAACCCGTGCTGGCCAAGGAAAAGCAGGTGGTCAAGAACGAAAAGCGCCAGAGTTACGACAACCAGCCCTATGGCCATACCAGCGAGGTTATCACCGCAGCGCTGTATCCTGCGGGCCACCCCTACAGCTGGGAAGTGATCGGTTCACTGGATGACATCCAGAATGCCACGATTGAAGATGTACGCAATTTCTACCGGCGCTGGTACACACCCAACAATGTAACACTCACAATCGCCGGAGATTTTGATCCCGGCCAGGCACGTGCGTGGGTAGAACGCTATTTTGCAGAGATTCCTCGCGGCGAAGATGTCACCCCTCTGCCGGATCAGCCGGCAGATCTGCAAACGACACGTAGCTATTTCCATGAAGACCGCTTTGCCCAATTACCCGAACTCACAATCGTATGGCCCACTGTGCCGCAATACCACACTGACTCTGCCCCACTGCAGGTATTGATGGGACTTTTGGCCAAGGGCAAGGAAGCGCCACTGAATGAAGTGCTGGTGGATGAACAGCAGTTCACAGCTTCTGTCGATCTGTTTCATCGTGAAAGCGAGCTTGCCGGAGAACTGTATCTGGCTGTGCGGGCTTTTGACGGGGTTGATCTGGATACAGTAGCAGCTGCAATTGATGCAGCCTTTCTGCGTTTCGAGAACGCAGGTATAGCGGCTGAAGACTTGCAACGAATCAAAACCGGCCTTGAAGTGGACTATTTCAACAGCGTTGCTACCGTGCTTGGCAAGGCCGTAAACCTGGGTGCAACTGCCGCCATCCATGGCGACCCTGCCCTGCTGAACGCAGAACTGGATGCCCTGCGTGCCGTCAGGGCGGAAGATGTGATGCAGGTCTACGAATCCTATCTGAAAGACAGGCCGCACATAGAAACCAGCTTCGTGCCAGCAGGACAAGTCCCGCTGGCGCTGGCAGGTTCCACCAGGGCAGATATTTTTGAGGAAGCCATTATTGCAGGTGCAGAGGAAAGTTTTGATGTGTCGCTCACAGCGGAATATGAACGCACACCGTCAGTTTTCGACCGAAGCGTGGAACCGCCCTATGGTCCTGCACCTGCCCTTAATCCGCCTGCAATCGGGGAGAGCACGCTCGATAACGGCATACAGCTGGCAGTGATTTCCGACAATGAATTGCCCCTGGTACAGTTCGAACTGGAAATTGGTGGTGGCATGCTACTGGAAGATCCAGCCAAAGGGGGTACTGCCAATTTCCTGGCTGAAATTCTCGACAAGGGCACAGTTTCAAGAACTCCCGCTGAATTTGAAAATGCCCTGGCAGCGCTGGGCAGCAAGATCAGTGTACGGGCGGATGCAGAAAGTTTCAGTATCAGCGGCAGCACGCTTGCCAGAAATTTCAGCGCCACCATGGCCCTGGTGCGTGAAATGCTGCTGCAGCCCCGCTTTGATGAGAGTGAAATTTCACTGGCCCGGGCACGCATCATATCTGCTCTTCAGGACGACCTTGCCTCACCAACTGCTCTCGCCGACCGTCTGCTTGCGCGCGTCATGTGGGGTGAGCAGCATCCTTTTGCCAGGGATCCACGTGGCACGCCAGATTCTGTAGCAGCAATAACTACTGCCGACCTGCAGGCCTGGCATGCCACAGCTCTGGCACCTGCCCTCGCCAGTATCAGACTGGTGGGGGCGATAGATCTGGAAGATGCAGCACAGGCTCTTTCACCTTTCAATGCATGGAGCACGCCTGCCCTGCAGATACCTGGCCCGGCACCAGCGCAGACACCAGAAGTTGCCACGGTGTATTTTCTCGACATGCCCGGTGCTGCCCAGTCTGTATTCCGTTTCGGCCATCCAGGTCCGCTGCGCAATGATCCGGATTACTTTGCGGTACAAATGCTGAATTATCGTTTGGGCGGAGGAGGTTTTGCGTCACAGCTCACCCAGGAATTACGTGAAAGCAAAGGCTACACCTATGGTATCAACTCACGCTTCAATGCTTCTCTGCGCCAGGGAGAGTTCAGACTGGGCACCAGTGTGCGATCCAACGTCACGCTTGAAGCCCTTGAACTTATCCGCAGCATGCTCAGTGACTATGGTCCGGGTTTCAACGAGCAAGACCTTGAAACCAGCCGCAGTTACCTGCTGAAAAGTCAGGCCAGGGCT
Source organism: Gammaproteobacteria bacterium (assembly GCA_030831125.1). Classification (GTDB taxonomy): domain Bacteria; phylum Pseudomonadota; class Gammaproteobacteria; order Pseudomonadales; family Pseudohongiellaceae; genus CAILUG01. The sequence goes on along the minus strand of JAURLQ010000056.1, from coordinate 15,917 downwards.
TTTGAGTCACTCAATGCAAAACTGGACATGCTCGGCGATGTTCTGGATTACGGTCTGCCTCATGACTATCTACTGCAACAGCGCCAGTTGATTGAAAACATGACAGTAGAAGACTTGCGCAGGCTGGCCTCTGACTGGCTGCATCCTGAAGCAATGCATTATGTGATTGTGGGCGATGCTGCCACGCAGTTGCCTGGACTGCTCAAGGAGGACATGAATATCCGGGTCGTGACGATGACAAACCCTTGATACAAAAGACACAGTTTATATTTCAATATGCTGCAATCTTTCCCCCCTGACATGATCGCTCCTGTTGTATACAGGAACTTGTTGAAGATGCTGCATTTCCAGGATCTGCAGACATGAAGGATGAAGTCCGCAAACAACTGGCACAGAGGCAGATCAAGCTGCTTTACAGCGCCATACCCAACAGTTTGCTCGCCATTATCTTTGGCATTCTTGTTGCCGTCCTGATTTTCGACAGTGTCATCAACCCTGTCAGGCTGTATACCTGGACAGTCCTGATGCTTGCAGTTTCATTTATCAGATTCCTGGATTACCGGCAAATGAGACTGTGTGAAAAGCAGCTGCCAGAAAACAACAGCAAGTGGTTTTCGCGCTTTCGTATCGGGGCATTGCTTCAGGCCTTTGCCGTAGGAAGCGGTGGCATTCTGCTGTTCTCTTTCGATAACAGCAGCTACCAGATGCTGCTTGCCCTGATGATGGTCTGCATCGGCTCTTTTGCTACCACTACACTGGCCCCGCATCGGCCAATCGCGGTGCTGTTCATGATGATTGCCTTCCTGCCGCTTGCCATGTTGATGTATCTGCAGGGTACGGAAGTGAGCAAGTATATTTCCTGGTTCGTGATGTTGCTTGTGATCATGCTGATCCTCAGTTCACTGCGCATCCACAAGACAATCACCGACAGCATAGTGCTCAGTATTGAGGCCCGACAAAGGGAAGAGAGGTTACGGGATTATGAACAGCGGGTTTCCCTGTTTATTGAAAATACCCCCATTGGTGTCCTTGAATGGAACCAGGACCAGCATATTGCAGGCTGGAACCAGGCAGCAGAGAGAATATTCGGTTACCACTCTGATGAAGTGGCTGCCCTGATGCCTGCAGACCTGATGTTTTCTGCTCATGATGTGGCTTTGGCTGACATGTGGCAGAAATTGCTGTCCAGCAACTCTACTGTGGTTAGTCTGTTGGAAAACCGGCGTCGTGATGGCTCCCTTATCCAGTGTGAATGGATTACCACACCCCTGATCAATTCCCGCAATGAAATGGTCGGAGCCATTTCTCTTGTCGAAGACGTTACACAGAAAATGGCGAATGAAAAACTCAAGAGTGAATTCATCTCGATTGTAAGTCATGAATTGCGAACACCTGTAACTTCCATCAAGGGTGGACTCAGCCTGCTGGCCTCCGGAGCACTGGACAGTGATCCGGAGCAAGGCAGGGAAATGCTGGAAGTGGCACTTGCGAATACCAATCGACTGCAAATCCTTATAAATGACATACTTGATGTGGAAAAACTGGAATCGGGTCGCATGGAATACCATTTCGCTGATCATGATCTGGCTTCCCTTGTAGAACAGGTTGTTGTTGCCAATACAGCCTATGCGGAGCAGTATGGAATTAAAGTATGCACCCGGATAGACGAGGCAAGTTGCATGGTGAGAATGGACCCGGACAGGATGTTCCAGGTACTCACCAATCTGTTGTCAAATGCCATCAAGTTTTCTGGATCAGGCACTCCCGTTACCATCACGCTTGAAAAGCAGGATGACAAGTGCAGGGTTTCGGTAAACAACATGGGGGAAGTGATCCCGGAAGATGACAGGGCCAACATGTTCACAAAATTCTTCCAGCGCGATTCCAGTACCACCAGGAAAAAGGGAGGCACCGGTCTCGGGCTGTATATCTGCCAGAAATTTCTGGGAGAACACGGGGGTGAAATCGATTTCAGCTCCGCAAAGAACCATGGGACTACTTTCTTTTTCAGCCTTCCACTGTCGAAATGAAGCAATTCTGGCTGATCCGGTCTACCAGTCTTTGCGTAAAGATCCTGATTAACAGGTTGCACTATTACGCATCTGACATTAGCATTCGAAAACTGACTCACGAGTCATTTTTTCTGCGCAATAGATCTTTACCATCAGTGGCAAGCTGTTGTAGCTGAGTTACCCGCAAAGGACCACCCATGTTGAAGAAATTTGCCATACCCGCGCTCATAGTCTTGCTTGCTGTTGCAATTTCCATCGGCATGGGAAAAATGCGGCAGCAACCCGAGCAGTCGGAGCCCTCAGAGGCAACACTGTTGGTGGAAACAATCACGGTAGCGCCTGTGAACACCCGTATTACGGTCGTTTCCCAGGGCACAGTGGAACCCCGCACAAGGACTAGTCTGGTTTCTGAAGTATCGGGACAGGTGGTCGAAGTCTCCTCCGCTTTTGTAGCAGGTGGATTTTTCCGCAAAGGTGACCTTCTGCTCAGACTGGATGACCAGAACTACCGGGCAGCACTCACACGGGCAGAAGCCGGCGTGGCTACAGCACGCAGTGCACTTGAGCAGGAACGCGGCCAGGGCGATGTGGCCCAGCGCGAATGGGATCGTATGTCACAAGCCCAGCAAAACCAGATTCGTGCCAAAGACCTGTATCTGCGTAAACCGCAATTGGCCGAGGCACAAGCCAGACTTGCTTCCGCACTGGCTGATCTTGAAGATGCCGGGGTAGATCTTGCCAAGACCACAGTGATTGCACCCTATGATGGACTGGTAAGCAGCAAGAACACAGACATAGGACAGTTCGTCAATGCAGGCAGTGTGCTTGCAGAAACCTTTGCTGTGGATTATGCGGAAGTACGATTGCCGATTCCTGAAAACAAGATTGCCTTTCTTGACCTGCCGTCTGCCATACGCAACGGGACCATGGACAACAATACGGGCCCTCTTGTGGAACTTGTCAGCCGACTCGGTGAGCGTAATTACACCTGGGAAGGTCATCTGACACGTACCGAAGGTGTACTGGATATCCGTACACGCGTGATGTTCAGCGTTGTCCAGGTAGAAGATCCCTACGGCTTGTATGGCACAACCCACGAAGAACCACTGCGTATAGGTACTTACGTAAACGCTGCCATCCAGGGGCGTGAACTTGAAAATGTCTTTCTCCTGCCCCGCCATACCCTGCAGGCCAACGATCTGGTTTGGGTGGCTGACCAGGAAAACAGACTGCGTGCACGGCAAGTGAAGGTTGTAACCACCAATGGTGACAATGCCTTTGTTTCCGAAGGACTGCAACCGGGCGACCGGGTAGTAATTACTCGTATGGAGAATCCACTGCCGGGGATGGCAGTTGAGGTCAACAACTTTTATCCATCAGTTGACTGATGCCGGGCAGAACAGAACCAGGAACCTGAAATGACTGAATTAAAGCCCCGCAGCGGCATTATTGCCTGGTTTGCAGACAACCATGTGGCTGCCAATCTGCTGATGTTCATAATCATCCTGACCGGCTTGTACTCGGTTGCAACCATTACCAAAAAAGCCATGCCTGATATTGATCTGCCGATAATCCAGGTACGCATGGCCTACCCTGGCGCGGCACCATCTGATGTGGAAAGTGGCATCGTCATCCAGATTGAAAAAGCCGTCGAAGACGTTGAAGGTATTACACGCATCAGCAGCCTTGCCCAGGAAGGCACCGGCCAGGTTACTCTGGAAGTAGATGAAAGTTATGACATCAATGAAGTGCTCAATGATGTGAAGGTACGCATAGACAGTATTCTGACTTTTCCTGTTGACGCAGAACCCGCTGTAATCATGCGTACACTTGTACGCCAGGATGCAATCCGCATTGAAATCTATGGTGACATGGATCCGATGTCCCAGAAGGAACTGGCGCAGCAGATACGCGATGAACTGCTTGACCTGCCACCAGTTACCAATGTGAACCTCGCAGGCCAGAAACCCTACGAAATCAGTATAGAAGTATCTGAAAATACACTGCTCAAATACGGCCTGAGCCTTGACCAGATAGCCCAGCGCATACGCCAGAGCTCACTTGATCTGCCTGCCGGCTCACTGAAAACAGATGGCGGTGAAATACTGGTACGCACACAGTCTCTTGCCTATAACTACCAGGACTTTGACAGGATAGTGCTGTTGACCACCACTGATGGCACACTCCTGACACTGGGTGACATTGCAACGATCATAGACGGTTTTGAAGACACCGAAAGCTATGCTCGCTTCGACGGCAAACCAACTGTAAGCCTCAACGTACAGACAACCAGCAACCAGAACATGCTGGAAGTTACAGCCGCGGTCCGCGAATACGTCAGCGAGCGCAAGCTGACACTGCCTGAAGGTATCAATATGGATATCTGGGCCGATAGCTCCTATTACCTGCAGGACCGCCTTGATCTGATGACAGAAAACATGCTGATGGGCGCTCTGCTGGTATTCATCATTCTCGCTCTGTTTCTGGAATTGAGACTGGCATTCTGGGTCATAGTAGGGTTGCCGATCTGCTTTCTTGGTGCATTTGCAGTGATGCCCTCGGTAGGTCTGGATCTGAACATGCTCAGTCTCTTCGGCTTCATCATGGTATTGGGTATTGTGGTTGATGATGCCATTATCATCGGAGAAAGCGCACATCATTACATGCACAAATACGGGCATGGATTGAACAGTGTTGTGCATGGCGCCCTGAAGGTAGCAACACCGGCCACTGCCGGTGTGCTGACAACAATAGTTGCCTTTATTCCCCTGCTGATGATTTCCGGTTTTGCATCAGCTTTTACGACATCCATAGGTGGAGTGGTAATTCTGTGCCTGATCTTTTCGCTGGTTGAATCCAAATTGATTCTGCCTGCCCATCTGGTGCATATGGGCTCAGGCGGCAGTCCTGCATGGATACTGCGTATTCAGGCGGCTTGCAATGGTGTTTTTGACAGGTTTGTAAAAAACTATTATCTGCCCTGGAATCGTATCGCCATCAGGAACCGCTACATAACACTGACTTCGTTCATAGCAATGTTGATACTTACTGTCGGCATCATGGCCGGCGGATTCGTTCGTATAGTATTTCTTCCTGAAATCCCGAGTGATTTCATCCAGGCCAGCATTACCATGGTGGAAGGCAGCCCTGAGGAACAGACTCGCGCCACCATGGCCAAAGTCGAAGAGGCAGCGCTTTCCCTGAATGGAAAGTTCGAATTCATCGACAGCGAAACTGATACTGTCTCCACTCGCGTAGTAGACCACGTACTTGTGATAGGCAATGGTGTAGCGTCTGGCAATGCAATAGTGGAAATGGACAAGGATGTGGCCAGCCAGGTAGACAGTGACCTGATGACAGCATATCTGCTCGACTATGTAGGCAACATGCCAGGCCTGAAATCCATTACCTTTTCCTCTGGTATCGGCTTTGGCGGCAATCCGATTTCTTTCCAGCTTGTAAGTGAAAATCCTGCCGAACTCACTGCCGCTGCTACAGAGCTGGAAGCCAAAATGCGCACCTACAATGGCCTGATCAACATCAAGAACGATGCTGTCAACAACAAGGATGAACTTCGACTTGGCATCAAGCCGCAGGCAGAAGTGATGGGGCTTACCCTGAATGACATAAGCAGTCAGGTGCGCAATGCCTTTTACGGCTCCCAGGCACAGCGACTGCAGCGTGGTGATGATGAAGTCAGGGTCATGGTACGTTACCCGGAAGAAGAACGCGTTTCGATTGGCGATCTCGAAGAAATGTACATCCGCACTGTCGGCGGCGACCTGGTACCTTTCACATCTGTTGCCGATTTCAACATGCAACCCGGCTATGCACGCATCAACCGGGTGGAAGGTGAACGCTCCGTTGCCCTGAATTCCGACATTATAGAATCACAGGTGGAACCGGCAGAAGTAGTCAGCGATCTACAGGAAAATTTCTTTCCTGAACTCTTCCAGCGCTATCCAGGTGTCAGCTATCGCACCGATGGTGGCACTGCAGAACAGCAAAGTATTGTGCAGGACATGGCAAGAGGCATGTTGTTTGCCATATTTGGTATCTATGCGCTGCTTGCAATACCGTTACGCTCCTATACACAACCCCTGATCATCATGGGAGTCATTCCGTTCGGGATTATCGGTGCGGTATTCGGACACTGGCTTATCGGCATTCCCCTTAATTTCCTGAGTGTACTGGGAATAATTGCACTCAGTGGCGTTGTCGTGAACGACAGCATTGTAGTTGTGGATTTTGTGAACAAGGCCAAGGAAGATGGGCATGAGCTTATTGATGCTGTCCTGCATGCCGGTGCTGCCCGATTCCGGGCGATCATGCTCACATCTCTGACCACCTTCTTCGGACTGGGTCCTATCATCATGGAAACCTCCATGCAGGCGCAGTTCCTTATTCCGATGGCCACCTCGCTTGCCTTCGGCATACTGTTTGCCACAGTGATTACCCTGTTCCTGATACCAAGCCTTTACGTAATCCTTGAAGACTTCAAGGGCAGAAACAGTGACGCCCTACTGGATGACAGCAGCCGAGTTGCAGCTGCAAGCTGATGACAAGCCGCAGCAAGAATCCGTTCTGAAGGCAATGCTTCTGCCATGCATTCAGAAGTCTATGCTGTAGCTTTGAATTTCCAGCCTTCAGCAAAACTGTGTGGCACAGTCAGACCACAAGTATGGCCAGACATCTCAAACCATCAAGGTCTTCCCTGACTTGTCCGGAAGATTGCTTCAATTGCATTCAGGTATAATCTCGTGATCAGGTTGTAGTATCAACAGGAACTGCTGCTCAGTAAATCCGGATTAGTCAGAATTTCGCAGATTATAGAATCACATTACGGAGCTTCATGTCAGATATTCTGAATTTCATCTTCAATCACCCCTTGTCCTCACGCCAGAAGTTCAGGGCTGTTCTGCGATTTATTCTGTGGCAACTGGTCAGTCGTCTCGTTCCCGGGAATCATGTACACAAATGGGTAAATAGCGTCCGTTTTCATGTTCGCAAAGGAGAGACAGGCCTCACAGGAAATATCTACACGGGGTTGCATGAATTTGAAGACATGGGGTTTCTTTTGCATTTCCTTCGCAAGGAGGATTATTTTGCTGATATTGGTGCAAATTCAGGGTCATACACACTTTTGGCCTCAGGGGTAATTGGTGCGCAAAGCATTGCCTTTGAGCCGGATCCTGGAACTTTCATGCGTTTGGAATGCAATGTCCGGTTGAACCGGATAGACAGCCTGGTTGACTGCAGAAATATCGGCATTGGAGCCAAATCAGGTAATGTGGAATTTTCAACAGGAAACGATACTACCAATCGTGTTCTGAATGCAGGTGAAACCAGCAACGACAGTATAACTGTCGGAATAGATTCACTTGATAGCATACTGGAACACCTCGAAACACCTGCTCTCATAAAGATTGATGTAGAAGGCTTTGAAACAATGGTAATTAAAGGGGCAGAAAAAACTCTGCGAAATCCCGGACTGCATGCCGTTATCATGGAACTCAATGGCAGCGGAAATTTATACGGGTTTGACGAAAAGCATCTCGTTGAAACCATGAGTGCATACGGATTTTCAGCATTCCGATATGACCCATGGACACGCAAGCTCGACAGCCTGGAAGGCAGCAATCACAATCCTGGCAATACATTATTCCTCAGGGATACCGACCATGTTCTGGAAAGGTTGAAATTCGCAAATCCTTTCAGGGTTTGCGGACTGGAAATCTGATACCCCCTCTTTAATCGTGATGCAATTGCCTGTATTGGGTATGGCATTGCCCTGCAATGACCATATTAATGATCATTTTACATTCAGTGCTGTTGTGTAGCGGGCTGTCATGAAGTAAAAATGGCGAAACACTACTTGTTGCTACCAGATGAACCTGAACTCTCTACCCCTTGTTGCTATTACCCTGTTACTCCTGTCTGCCTGTTCAGAAGAACCGGTTTCGCCCGAATTGCCGGTTGCTGTGCCAGATCCGGTTGTGGATATTGTTGAGGAAGCACCAACACCAACCAGAACAAGCACGGGTTCTCTTGCGCTGCCTCCACCAGTTCTGCCTCTTGTCTCCGGAGATGACCGCTCAGTAAGGGAGCTGATGAATGACGTTATGGAAATCAATGCACGACTGGTATGGAATGCTGTCAGTTATACCGTTACTGCAGAGGGTACTACTGAAAATTTCCCTGATACTGACCAGGAGTGGAATGCACTCCTTGAAGCCACCATGGCTATCCGCAATGGTGGCGAAGCCCTGATGGACCAGAACAGACCTGTAGATCCTGGCTACGACGAAAATGCCTGGCCTGACTGGCAGTACACACCAGAAGAAATTGAATTCATGCGACTTGAGAACCTGGACGAATGGCGCCTGTTTCTGGTGAACATGCAAAGCACACTCAACAGCATCATTGACACCATCAATCGCAGGGATGTGTCTGGCTACACAGAACTGGGAGTTACCCTGAACCAGGCCTGCCAGTCCTGTCATGGTGCATTCTGGTACAAGCCCCTGACTCCCTGACCACAGTGAAGCTCAGGCCCTATCTGGCGCTTTATGCCGAAACAGATGCCAGAACTGCATGCCTGCCAGAAGGACGCTGGTCACATGTAATCTGCATTCCCGCCTTCAAGGAAGATCCTGATTTTCTGAGGCAGCTGGCAGGGTTTGAGCAAAAGTCACCCACACTCTGCATACTCAATATCAATGCAGCTGAGGACTCAGGCAGTGAAAATATTGCCCTGACGAGAACCTGCCTTGGCAATGCAAGGGCGCTCCCGGAAAAACAAGGATGTGAAGAGTGGCTCTCGCTGCACACCCTGAGTGAAAAACTGGATGTTCTGGTAATGGACAATTGCAGTGATAGCCGACTCATGCCACCCGGAAAAGGAGTGGGTCTTGCACGCAAATTGGCCTGTGATCTGGCCTGCAGGATGGTAGACGAAGGTCTTGTTGAAAACCCCTGGCTGAGCTGTACGGATGCCGATGTGCATCTGCCTGCCAACTATTTCGCACCCCAGACTGATACGCAATGGCGCAATGCAGCCGCCCTGCTCTACCCTTTCGAGCATCTGCCCCATGAAGACTGCAGCATCAATCTCAGCCAGCAGCTTTATGATTTCAGCCTGCACTACTATGTTGCCGGGCTTTCCTTTGCAGGCTCTCCCTACGCCTTCCAGACCATAGGCAGCACCATGGCGATCCATGCACAGGCGTATTGCAAAGTGCGTGGATTCCCGAAGCGCGAAGCAGCCGAGGATTTCTACATGCTCAACAAACTTGCCAAGACAGGGAAGGTAGTCAGCCTTGCAGCACCGCCAATTTCCATTGACTGCAGAAAGTCTGATCGTGTGCCGTTTGGTACAGGTGCTGCAATCGGCAAGCTGAGCGACATGCAGGATCCACTGGCGCAGTATCAGTATTACAACCCCGGGGTTTTTGCATGCCTGAAAACCTGGCTGGAAATATTACCTGTCCTGGAATCAGGCAAGTTGAACCTGGAGCAAGCACTTTCAGGAAAGCAGAATGCCGGCTTGATCCATGCAGTACTATATGAAATGGGTGCAGAAAGAGCGCTTGCCCATGCCCGGCAACACAGCAGTACACAGGCAGGATTCCTGAAACATATGCATGACTGGTTTGATGCCTTCAGGACCCTGAAGTATGTACATGCGGTCAGAGACAGGCATTTTGGCACCGTGACACTTGCAGACACTGCACTTGCCACTGCAGTTGCAGACTGGGACCAGAGTCTTTATGACATGCGCAATGCGATGTTGGAATAGCTTTCTAGTTTCTTGCACGGGCTTTCGCCAGGGCTGCCAGCATTGAACCTGCCACAACCAGCAAAGCACCTACCCAGGACAATACATTCAACTCGCTACTCGTATAAATTTCAGGCCAGAGCCTCACCACTACGACCATGGATATCATGGTAATCACCGGCGCCAGTGCAATCACCGCACTCACCCTTGCCGCCTGCCAGACATGAATAGCCTCGGTGAATGCACCATAGCCAAGCACCATGTTCACACAGCAGAACAGCAATGCCGTTGCCTGTAATCCATTGAGATGCAACAGGCTTTGGGGCGATATGAAAAAGAACAGCGCAGTGGCACCACCTGTATAGATCAACAGCGTGAGCTGCAGGGAGTTCATGTTGCGCAGCAACTTTTTCTGCAGCAGGCCGTACACTCCCCAGGATACCGAGGCCAACACCATAATCAGCACGCCAAGACTGTAACCGGACATGCCATCAGCAAGTATCTGCAGTTTTTCATTGAAAAACAGCAACAACCCGATGATCAGGACAAAAGCTCCTATCCATTCCAGCCAGCCCAATCGTTCACCATAAAGCAGCACACTGCCAAAGAGCAGGATAAACGGGGCAAGTTGTATCATCACCTGTGTTGTCTCAGGATCAAGCATGTCCAGCCCCATGAGGTAGAGCAGGAAATTGCCCATCAGGGCTATTACAGCCACTGCTGCAAGCAGTCTTGTTGTGTTATCAAAAAGACGAAGATCCGGCAGCTTTCCCTTTCTGGCCAACAGTAGAAACACAAAGGCTGCTGAAAACATGAAGCGTGACCAGGTAATGGTGACGACATCAAGTACATCGAGTAACAGCTCAAGTACCACTGGCAGCACTCCCCACATCAGTGCAGTAAGCAGGGAGAGACCAAATCCGTACCAATGTCGGGTACTAGTCATAAAATGCCTGTTATTACCGGGATTTGATAATTTCCTTGATATGCCGGATTCCTGCAGTAGTAACCTGGACACGCCGTAAATCCATCCATGGAGGCTCGGCTGCGGCATCCCTGCCGCAGACGGTCCAGATCACTTCTACAGGAATCCGGCTTGTTCAGTGGCATTTGTAAATTCGACACTGATAATCAGATTTATGCTGGAAACTCAGTTGCTGAATTCATACTGCTGTGCACTTTTCTTGAATGGCAGATAGTCATCGTTGCCATCATCCAGGATTACGGCATCTTCAGGCTCATCCATTGCTGCAAGATACTGCTGTCTGACCGGACGGCCGGCTGATCTTGCCACCAGCCTTCCCGTACCCGGTCTGGCAACATAAGTATTGTAGTAATCAACAATGTGCGCCTGGGTAAGCGACTCAATTGCAGCTGCCATCTCAAGCGAGGAATCGCTTTCATATTGCTGGATGAGGATATCACTCCAGAATCTGCCACTGAGCGCATCCAGTCTCTGCGGTGGCTGGCGCATATTGTTGAGCATGCCGTTTTTGATGTCTTCGAACATGGCCGGATCCATGCTGGCAAGTTCTTCTGCATAGGAAACCAGGAAAGCATCAATGCTGGATTCCAGTTCAAGCGGATCAGCAACAGGCGATTCAATGTAGAACACCAGACCATTCACGTTGAGTATGGGCAAGGTACCTGCATTGACGATATAACCCAGTTGTTGCTGTGTTCTCAGGGTGTCGTAGAAAGGTGTACGAAGAATGGAAGCCAGCAGGCTGACGGTAGCCCGTGTTTGAATTGAGTCGTCAATGCCCTGCTGGTAGATCACTATGGCGGAATCGTCATGTTCAATTGCCAGTTCCTGCACAATTCTGGTGTCTGCCGGCAGTTTCACTACTGTACCGTATTCTGGCATGGGGGCTTCTGCTGAAGGATTCAGCCAGTTTGTGGTGATTTCCAGCATGCGCATTGCATCTTCAGGCAATACATTGCCGTGATACAGGGCATCAATTCGCAGATCACCGAGCATGTGCGGAACAAAATCGATCACATCCTGCAGAGTGATATCCTGTACGGCCTCAATGTTTTCTGCCTCGGACCACCAGGGATTTACCAGCAAAGCCTGTGCTTCCTGGAACAGTCTTACATAGGGGGTTTGCAGGGCTGCGTTTTCCCAACTCCTGATCATTTCAGTCTTGATGATGTCAAAACGTTCCTGGGCAAAGTCTGCTTCGCTGAGCGTCTGCAACAGGGCTTCCAGCAACTCGGGCTGCTTGTCGTTATAACCGCGGACAGTCAGGGTAAAACCACGTGACCGTCGCGCAAGCCCGAAGAATGAGCCTGCCAGATTGGCCGGATACGAAAACTCGCTCAGTTTGTCATTGACCAGACTGACCACAAAACCCGAAAGCAGCGTATTGCGCAGTGAATCCCCGAAATAGGGAGTCAGGGCATATACGTAAAAATTCGCCCGTGGTGACTGGAATACATTGTCCTGCTTGAACCATAGTCTTGCACCACCCTCGTCCACCAGCAGTTGAGGCTTGTCTTCCACCAGCGGCACATCCACAGGAGCAGCTTCACCTTCATAGGGTTTGATGGTGAGATCTTCAGGCAAAAAGGGATTGGGTTCGGCAATTGCCAGGGAGTTCTCCTGCGGCATGTTCTGCCACAGCTGGCGGACGACAAGTGGAACCTGTCTGAAACTGTAACGCGTGCCATACCAGGGGTCGACTTCGTCACCTGTGACACTCCGTGAAGTGAAGGTAAGAAGCACATTGTCCGGTCGAAGTGCATCCAGCACAGTGCGAACCAGGCCGGGGTCGAAATCCTCGTAGGCGTAGGCAGCAGTGATCAATTCTGATGTTGGATATTCCTGCAGACGACGCGACATGGAACTGACCAGAGAAACCGGATTGCCCGGCTCCTGGAAGCGGAAAGCAAGTTCTGCCATGGTGCGCTGCTCTTCAAACAGCCATTCATGAATGCCTCTTTCACGGGTCAGATCGATGAACTGGAACAACAGTCCGGTGATATCGTCGACATGTGCAACCCCTTCCTCGGTAAGGGCCACATTGACGGAAAAGGTTGAAGCATCTTCATAGGAAAATCCACCACCTGCACTCAGGCCATTTGCCCAGCCTTTCTGTCGCAGCAGCGACAGCAGACTGCCCTCTCCTTCATGGCCCAGCAAATTGCCCACATAGTTCAAGGGCTTGGACCTGTAGTAGTCGCGCATGTCGGGAATCGGGAAGGTATAACCCAGTGAACGGCTGTCCCTGATGGGTTCTATTGCCAGCATCGCGGGGAGTGAACCCGGCGAAAAAAGCGGCACATCTGCCCGTGGCGCAGCCCTGTCCTTGTCCGGGATTCCAGAAAAATACCGGCGCGCCAGGATTTCAAGTGAATCCAGCGATTCACTGCCGAAAATGGATGCCGTCATCAGATTGGCAGAATAGTAGCGGTCGTAGTGAGCCAGCAATGCATCACGCAAGCTCAGGCCATCGTGGTCCTGCAGGGTATCCAGACTGCCTACGGAGAAACCTGTGAGCGGGTGAGCAGGATTGAGGATGGCCTTGAGAGCTGAATAGCCCCTTCTTCCATCATCCTGCAAGCCACTCTGGTATTCGGAATGTACGGCATTGCGCTCACGATCTACATATTCAGGTGTAAACAGTGGCGCGACAAAAAAGCGTGAAAACCTGTCGAGTGCCGGCTCCAGATACCCCTTGTCGATATCAAAATAATAGTTTGTGTTTTCATAGGCGGTGTAGGCATTGTGCCCACCGCCATGTGAACTTATGTACTGTTGGTACTCTCCGGCTTCAGGATACTTGTCTGTGCCAAGAAAAAGCATGTGTTCAAGAAAATGAGCCAGTCCCTGGAATGATTCCGGATCACTGTTCGAGCCCGCATTCACATCCACTGATGCTGCCGCCTTGTCTGCTTCAGGATCCGATATCAGCAGCACTTTCATCCCGTTGTCGAGCACGATTGCACGATATTCGCGTGCATCATTCGGGCTTTTGACTACCTCTTCAATTACGGGCTGGTTCTGTGAAATACAAGAACCAAGCACCAGCAGAAGTGAGAAGAAAAAAGAAAGTCTTGCGCAAGATATGGAGAAGTTGCTTTTCATTCTGTATCGAGTCCTGCATTGCCCGTGATGATGATAACCTGAAACATGTGTTTGGCTTTCAGCAAGTGTAAAAAATCACGATTATGCATGACTTTCACAATCTGAGCTGAAGAGGCGGCTCATCCAGCACTGAAAGTTGTTCCCGCAGTTCCAGCACATGCGTGGACCAGTAACGCAGGGTGTTGAACCATGTAAAACTGTGCGGAAATGCCGGGTCATCCCAGCGCCTGGCCAGCCAAGCGGCGTAATACATCAGTCTCAACGTTCTCATGGCCTCTATCAGCCTGAGCTCCCGCGGCTCAAAATCATGGAACATCATATAACCGTCCATCAGGGCTGCCAGTTGGGCTTCCTGCTGTTCCCTTTCCCCGCTGAGCAGCATCCACAGGTCCTGAATGGCCGGGCCATTCATGCAGTCATCAAAATCCACCAGATGGGGAATGCCGTCACGCCACAGGATATTGCCGGTATGGCAGTCGCCATGCAGGCGGATATATTCCATCGCCCCGCACTCACTGAATATTTTCCTGATTCTTGCCAGCAGGTCATTCGTCAAGGTTCTGTAGGCTTGTTGCAGCTCACCCGGAATGAAGCCGGCATCCATCAGGAAGCGGCAACTGGCTTCGCCATGTGCTTCCACGCTGAAGGAATACCGGTAACTGAAAGGTTTTGTCGCTCCAACCGCATGCAGTTTGCCCAGGCAGCGCCCGAGCACTTCGAGTGTTTCCCTGTCCAGATCGGGACTACGTCCCCCCCGGCGTGGATAGATTGCAAACCAGAAGGGATCACTGAAATGCAGGCTACTGTCCTGAGATACCAGCGGCTCAACCACAGAAAGATCCTGCTCAGCTAGTTCATGGATAAAGGCATGTTCTTCCAGTATCTGTGCCTGGCTCCAGCGACCAGGCCTGTAGAACTTCACGATAACAGGCTGTTCCTCTTCTATTCCTACCTGGTACACACGGTTTTCATAGCTGTTGAGCGCCAGCATGCAGCCATCTGTGATCAGGCCGATACTTTCCACTGACTCAAGCACTTTTTCCGGAGTGAGTGACAAAAAAGGGTGCGGATCTTTACTGCTGTCATTCATGATGTCGTGCCATGGCAGACCTTTTTTTACGCAGCGCACAATTGGCTGCAGTCTGTAAGTTGCCAACCCCATGGTAAAGGAACACAGCCTCTTTCGTTAGCCCGGGTTTATATCGCAGTAAACCGTCCCGATTTCTGCGCACCTTTTCTCAGGCCTGACACAACAAATTCTGAAGATATATACTCGGGAATTGCTCTCTTTTACGCTATGCTGCCAACGGGATAATGCCGAAACCTCTCGCCTTGCCATGAACTCGACACCCAAAGCGTTGCTGGCTGACATCTCCAGGACTGCCGGCCTGATACTTTTCACCGGCCTGGCCCTGGCGGTATCCCGCGTCCAGGCGCAGGATACCATCGGCTTTGTCGTGCTGGTCAAAGGCACAGCATCTGCAATTGATGCAGACGGCAACACCAGAACACTCAATAGAAGGAGCCCGATCCTTGCCGGCGATACACTGCAGACAGGCATTGGATCTGCCCTGCAGATACGCATGAATGACAATGCGCAGTTTTCATTCAACCCGGGCACACGCTTCCGGATTGCACAGTACGACTTTGATGATGACTCCGGCACACCTGATATGGCGCTGATGCGTCTGCAGCTGGGCTGCTTCCGCACTATATCCGGCCATATCGGAGAACAACGAAATGACAGTTACACAATAGAAACCCCGGCCGCCTGGATCGGCATCAATGGCACAGTACATTCAGCCTGTTTTGATGGCGCCATACTGACAACGGCAACACGAGAAGGTGGCACCATGATAAGCAATCAGTTCGGCAGTATTGCGCTGGGTGTTGGCGCAAGCCATGACTACAGCGAAACAATCACCGGCAACGCGCCCGGTGGTGTACTGAATGAACCTGGGGTCATAAGGAATTTTGATGCCACGATGAACCAGCAGGCTACCCAAAACTCCCGGCCCCCTGCCACACGCATGAATGC
>JAURLQ010000055.1 GCA_030831125.1 Gammaproteobacteria bacterium | reverse complement strand
GGCAGTGCTGCATGTTCACTGTCGAGGCGATTTTCAAGTGTTGAAACAAATCCGCTGAGTTGGCTATCTGCGGGACGTTCCTTGCCGGCTGGCGGCATCATGCCAGTCCGCAGTTTTTTGACGGCCAGTTCCCAGGTGCCGGAGTCGTCCAGCAGGCTTTCATGATCGAGCAGTTCGAAGGCCAGACCGCCGGCCTGATCGTCAAAGTTGTGGCATTCGCTGCAGTATTGATCGATGAAGTTCCAGTCAGGCAAGGTCTGACTTATTGCAGGATCAACACACAATGGCAGGAGGACTGCCGTCAGCAGTAACGGGGGATTCCACGATTTCAACTTGGTCACCATGAGGCAGAAAAGACAGTTCAGGCTGTTCTTGTTTTTATTTTTCTAGGGGACATGATGACCAAATATCAACAGCATGGCAAGAGTCGGAAAAACAAGGAAAAAATTTGCAAAAGGCCCGCGTTGGTACCTGTCTGCAACACTGGCCACGCTGTGCACAACATGAATTTGAATACATGATTACCTGGCAGGTTGTAGTCATCAATGCAAATGCAGTAAAAAGAGCATCAGGACACATTGATAATGCCCGTGCCGTTTACAAGTATGGCTCGTTACGCATTCAGCCCGGATACCGGCAAGCATCAGACTTGGAGGGGATATGCCTAAATCAGGAATTACACTTGCCACTCTGGCAATGCTTGGTGCTTTCATCGCTTCCCCTGCATTCGCACAGGGATTGATTACCGGGCCCGGCCTGTCCGCTACTGTTG
Organism: Gammaproteobacteria bacterium; assembly: GCA_030831125.1. Classification (GTDB taxonomy): domain Bacteria; phylum Pseudomonadota; class Gammaproteobacteria; order Pseudomonadales; family Pseudohongiellaceae; genus CAILUG01. Next base: position 6,403 of record JAURLQ010000055.1, on the reverse strand, counting down.
AAGGTTTCCGGCAGGCTGCAGAAAACGAACCGGGTTTCAGCCCCTGGGTGCTCAAGCGGGAAGTCAGTCTGCGCACGCCTCCGGAAAGGGAATATCTCGTTGATTTCAGGGTAGATGTAGATGACTCCGGGGCTGTGGAAAATATCCGTGTGCTGGGCGGCATGTATGATGAGGCCTTCCTGGGTGAGGCTAGCGCCGCCATGCAGTCCATGGAACTGGCGCCGGCCACACAGGGTGGAAAGGCAGTGGCATGGACAGCACTTGATTTTCGTGTTCTGGGACGTGGGCCTTTCCTGCCAGGCATGACCGACACGCTTCGTGAGGAATATACAACTGCGCTGCAGCTTGTGACAGATGCCAACTATGCAGCTGCCGAATCCACATTCATGGCATTGCAAAAGGACAAGGCTTCCAGACTGTTTGAATATGCCTTGCTCCAGGATCAGCTGGCAACCATCTATATGGCAACGGACAGAATGCATGAAGGACTTGAAGCGGCCCGAAATGCAACGGGTGCAAGCGAACCCATCCAGCCACCACGTGCGGTGCGTGGCGACCGCGAAGTTCCTCCACACTATTTGCCACCTGAACTTTACGTGCCGGCGCTGAGAAGACGCTTTCTGCTGGCGGTTTCGCTCAACCAGATTGGTGAAGCAATTGAAGTATTCAGTGAGCTGCAGGCAATGGCAGCAGAGGGGCAGGCGGGTGCAACAGTTGATCTGGTCGGGATATTCCAGCAGATGGAATCTGCGGTCAGTGATGAAGCGCCGATCGGCTCGATTGTCAAAATCATTGATGGCCGCTGGCGTTATGAGACCTCCAGCCGCCGCATATTCGGTGTAACCGCGCTCAATGGCAGCGTGGACTTCATAGACATAGCCTGCGACGGTAATGCGAAACGCAGAATGGCTTACACCGACGATTCCGAGTTTGCCTTGCCGGCTTCATGGGACAATTGCACGCTGGAATTCAGGGGTGAGGACGGCAGCCAGCTGACCCTTTACGAATATCTGAACTGATCTCTTGCGGAATGTTTACTGCAGTCCTGCACCTGCCAGGGCAGTTTTCAAACGTAAATCGCCGATGCCTTCAACAATGGACCAGGATACCGGGAGTTTGTGCAGCTGGTCTCTGTAAAGACCGAACAGCCACTTCCTGTCGTGGGGGTTTTCCCGCAAGGAGTCTGCTTCCCAGGGCAGATCGGGGCTGCACAGCAGATAGTGTCTGTCAGTTGTTGCCAGGCTTTCTTCAAACAGCCTGACAAGCACCCTGTCAATTTCCCCGAACCTGACCTGATACCAGATCAGGAGCACCAGCAGGTCTGTATCAAGCACAAGCTTTTCCGGTTGGATTTCAAGCAAGGCTCTTTCGCGCCTATGGTGCAACGCAGCAATGGCCAACAGATCATCGCTGCTGTATATGAACCCTGGTTTGCGTTTCAGGTTGTCGTTCAGATATTCACGGGAAATTTCCGGCAGCAAGGCACAGTTGAAATGCGTGGCCAGAGCTGCAGCCAGTGTGGTCTTGCCACATGACTCAGGTCCGGTGGTGACCAGGATCTTTGCAGTGTGTTTGACTGTAGTCACACAGTTGACTGCTCAGCAGAAAGGGTTCAGGAAAACAGGCCCGGAAACAGCGAATTGACCAGCACCAGCGCTATGGCAAGCGGCGCAATGAAACGCATCAGGAATATCCACACGCTGAAAGTGATAGCGGTACCACCTTCCATTTCCCTTGCAATGGCCTTTCTGCTGAGTATCCAGCCGGCATAGATCGAGATCAGCATGCCACCCATGGGCAGCAGGATGCTCTGGGTTAACCAGTCGAACAGATCAAACAGGTTCTTGCCGAACGGTGTAAAGCCTGACCAGAGGTTGAACGCCAGGGCACAACCTATACCCAATACCCAGATTATGGTGCCGGTTACGATTGCGGTTCTGGGTCGCGACCAGTTGCAGCGGTATTCCATGTATTCAACCAGTGGTTCCAGCATGGATATGGAAGAGGTCAGTGCGGCCATGGCAAGAAACAGGAAAAAGAATATTGAAACAAAGGTGCCTCCCGGTACTTCCGTGAAGGCTATGGGTAGTGTAACGAACACCAGCCCCGGACCTTCACCCGGTGTAAGTTGGTGGGCAAAGACAATGGGAAAAATGGCCAGGCCTGCCATCAGGGCAATGAGAGTGTCCAGCCCCGCAATTGCAAATGCGGCCTTGCCGATATTTACACTGCGGTCCAGAAATGAACCATAGGCCATCATTGCACACATCCCTACACTGAGCGTGAAAAATGCATGTCCCAGTGCTATCAGTACAGCATTCCAGGTAAGTTTGGAAAAATCGGGATTGAACATGAACGACACTGCGTTGCCGAATTCGCCTGTGCTGGCTGCTGCATATACCACCAGACCGAAGATGATCAGCAACAATCCGGGCACCATGATGCGTACGGCTTTTTCAACACCACCACGTATGCCCCTGGCTACGATGAAGATAGTGGCCATCATGACCAGCGTGTGTCCGGCAAGCAGCAGGCCCGGGTTGGCCAGCAGGCTGTCAAACAGCCCACCAATCCGTTCAGCCAGTCCTGTGGCATCGGAAGGCTGCAGGGAGAACTGACCGCTTATTGAATGCCACAGATACACCAGCGCCCAGCCAGCCACTACACTGTAGAAACTGAGGATGAAAAAGGAGCACAGCAGGCCCATCCAGCCGATGCCTTGCCAGTTTGTGGATATCTGCTCTTCTTCGCCCAGCTTGACAAATACCTGGACAGGGTTTGCCTTGCCGCGCCGGCCGAGCATGATTTCTGCTGCGAGTATCGGCAGGCCGATAACAGCAATGCAAACCAGATAGACAAGCACAAAGGCCCCGCCACCGTTTTCACCGGTGATGTACGGGAATTTCCATACATTTCCCAGCCCTACTGCAGAACCGGCAGCCGCCAGGATAAAGGCCAGTCGTGAAGACCAGCCTGCATTGGCATCTGCCTGTTCAACTGGTGCGTGGCTTTGAGTGCCCATCTGGTGTCCTTGTATGTATTGCCCGGGAAACCGGATTGAAATGATTGATGGATAGGCAGGAAGATTACCCGGTAATCAGACAAGCGTCCATGTTCCACTCGTGTTGATTCAGGGCAAGACAGCAGGTGCTGCAGTGTGAATAATGTAACCGGATACCAACAAGGAAATTCTCATGCCAAAAGATAAAATTGAAGGGCTGCTGGGCCAGTTGCACGAAAAGTTTGCCGACAGTGAAACCAGTCCACAGCAGGAGGCCTTGATGCAGCAGTTGCAAAGTCAGCTCTCGGAATGGGAAGGTCCCAAACCGGCAGATGGCAGTGTAGTGACCACAGCAGAAATGCTGCTTGAGGAAGTGGAGGAGCAGCACCCACATCTGACCCAGCTGTTGAAGGAAATTCTCGATGCGCTAGGCAAAATAGGGATTTGATCCGGATGATGCAGAGTCAGGTGCCAAAGTCATGCCTCTGGCACATTTGAGCCCCTGGATCCGTTTATTTCCAGAACCAGCTACTGGCTATGGCGGCACCATCTGCCAGTGACTTGAGCTTCAGCCAGACAACTTCAGGGTCTATGGCAGCCTGACCAACATGAATGCTGAATCCGCAATCAGTTGCAGCCATGACATTTTCCCGGCCTACCAGATCGGCATAGCGTTTGATCCGTTGTGCAATCAGTTCAGGATGCTCCACGTAGTTTGACTGACATTCGATAACTCCCGGACACAATATCTTGCCTTCTGGCAGCTTGTAGTTTTCAAACAGCGACCATTCATGTGCGTGTCTGGGATTGGCTGCTTCAAAGAGAAGGGTTTGGGGTTTGGCCTGCATCACGATATCGATGATATCGGCAAAGTTCATATCGCAGTGGTGGGGGCCACCATAGTTGCCCCAGCACAGGTGCATACGCAACTGCTCTGCCGGAATATTGGCAACTGCATGATTGAGGGCTTCCACATGCATTGCAGCACGCTTCCTGAAATCTTCCAGCGTAACGCCTGTTGAATTCATATGCCTGCCCATGGCCAGATCCGGGCAGTCAATCTGCAGGGTGGCACCACTTGCAGCAATGGCTTCGTATTCGGTTTTCATCGCTTCCGCAATTGCAAAAACGTATTCCTCATGGGTGGGGTAATACTCGTTCTTGAAGAATATAGAGGTAACGCCCGGTGAAGCTGAACTGAAAAATACACCGTCCAGTTTTTCTGACCCGGTGGCTGCCTGCATGTTGGCAATGTCTTCATGGACATCTTCTGTGGTCTTTACGCTGATTGGTCCCTTGCAGCCTGGCGCATGACGATGCTGCCGGGACGGATCTTCGCCAACTCTTTTGGCAAGGTTCGGGAAATCCACCAGATCATCAAAAACATAGGTGTTCTCACTACCACCAAAACCGTTGAGTCTGTCCTTGATATAGGTGGCATAACTGGGTTTGGACATTTCGCCGTCGTTGACGACATCGATACCCAGTGACTTCTGTTTCTTGACAATGTCTGAAACCGCCTGCTTTACACGCATCCGCAGGGCTTCGGCATCAACAGGTACGCCATCTTCCTTTGCCCACATCATGTGCATCAGGTCTTTTTCCCGAGGCAGACTTCCGACATGTGAGGTAAGGAAATGGGTGGTGCTGTGAGGCATGTTGTGCTCCGGAAAATATGGATTATCAATAATTGCAGCTGGTTAATCCGCGGGTGGACATGAATTGCAGCTTCATTGCAGCGACACGCCGTAAATACTTCCATGTAGGCTCGACTGCGGCATCCCTGCCGCAGACGGTCGCTCAAACTATCACTGCAACCCAACCTTGGTGTCCCATCAATCAACGGGCCTGGCTTCCGTGTCCAGTTCAACAATCGGGTAGCCAAGCGCCTCAAGTGATTCGTAGATCACAGCCTTGTCGCCCACTACAAGGATTTTCATTTTTTCTATCGGCAGATGTTCCCGTGCCAGTTCAATTACCCGTTCGCGGGTGATGCCTGAAATCACCGCCTGTTGCTGACGAACAAAATCTGCCGGCAGGTCGTAGGTAATGATCTGGTCGAGCAGGCGGGCCTTCTGTCCAGGGGTTTCATAATCAAGCGCTTCGCTCTGGCCGATTGCATCCTTGGTGAACTGCAGTTCTTCCGGAGTGATGCCATCTTCACGATAGCCGGTAATTTCATTCATGAACTGTACTACCGAATCTGCCGTTGCATCAGTGCGCACACTGGCTGAAGCTGTGAAGGGGCCTGGCAACTTGCTGCCACTGAAGCTGCTGCGTGCCCCATAGGTGTAGCCCTTGTCTTCCCTGAGATTGAGGTTGATGCGGCTGTTGAAAGCACCACCAAGCGCATAGTTCATCAGCGATCTTTCCCAGTATGCTCCAGTAGCGTCATAGGTGAGGTCGGTGAGGTAGCCAATCCTGATTTCAGACTGGGCAGCGCCGGGCTTGTCCACGAGGTAAAGTGTGGTTTCGTCAATGTTGCTCACGGCAGGCTGTTTACGCAGTTCAACATCTTCGTTGGGGAGTGCTGCCAGGAAGGAGAGTTTGTTGAGAATCTCCGCCTGTGGCAGATCGCCTACAACTGAAACCTGCAGCGCCTGGCTGACCAGACTTTGTCTTGCAAAGGCTTCTACATCATTAAGCGTAATCCCCTGCAGGGTTTCGATAGCGCCTGATGAAGGCACAGAGAAAGCATGGTCTTCCCCATAAAGGAGTTTCGGATAGACCGTGGAAGCAATGCCGGAAGGCTCTTCCTTGCTGGCCTCAATGCTTTCAATCTGCTGCTGGCGGAGTCGATCAAGGTCTTCCTGGGTGAATGCTGAATTGAACAGTCGCTCTTCCAGCAATACCAGGGTGTCGTCCAGATTGCGCAGCAAGGACTGGACAGTAATGGTGAAACTGTCATTACCGGAGCTGACGTTGATGCTGCTGCCGAGTTTGTCCAGTTCGTTCTCGAATTCCTCAGCACTGTACTTTGCAGTGCCTTCGTTCATCATCTGGGAAGTCAGGCTGGCCAGTCCATATTTGTCGGGTGTTTCCAGCAGGTGTCCACCTTCGAAGTCCAGACGCATCGATACCAGCGGTACTTCTGCATTGGCGGTGCCGATCACTTCAATTCCATTGCCAGGTTCAGCCCGCCAGAATGCCGGCATGGTAACCAGTGGGTTGGGGGGAGGAGTGGGTCTGACGGAACGATCAAATGATTCCGGGGCGTCGCGCATTTCGAGAGTATCGGTAACACTTTCTACCTGGGGAAGACGGGCAAGCGTTGCAAAATTGTCTTCCTGGGCAACGATGTCTTCACTCCCTTCAGGCACCACACTCAGATAGATGGCAGGTTTGTCCTTGATATAGGTTTCGTAGACACGCAGCACATCTTCTCGTGTCAGGTCCCGGATT
>JAURLQ010000054.1 GCA_030831125.1 Gammaproteobacteria bacterium | reverse complement strand
GTTGGGGTTGTTGCCTTTGAACACAATATTGCCGCCTGTAGCGAGTGCGCCACCGGTAACCTGTGTGCAACCACGTGGATTGACAAATTCCTCGCTACGCCACACTTCACGCATTTCAACGGGGTCCCAGGCCACCAGACGTCCGGTAAAGCTTTCGGCAGAACCGGGGTTTTCAGCCAGATGTTCGGCACGCGCATCTGCAGAACCGGTCAGGTACAAATGGCTGGTGGCCGGAATGTAGACCCAACCTGTGAGTGGGCTGTAGGACATCGGTTGCCAGGCATGCCCTCCGGCAGGACCAGGCAGCAGCTCGATGGCTTTGCCGGTCAGGTTGTAGCGGGCTTCTGGATTTTCAAAGGGACGTCCTGTTTCCTTGTTGATGCCGGTGGCCCAGTTCACATCGGTATAGGGTTCGGCATTGAGCAATTCACCGGTAGCGACATCCAGCATGTAGAAGAAACCGTTCTTTGATGCCTGCGTAACCACATGGCGCATAACACCATCAACTTCCAGATCCAGCACCATCAGCTGCTGCACGGTGTCGTAGTCCCAGGTTTCCCAGGGCACTTCCTGGTAATGCCACGCGTAAGTGCCATCGTCGGCATGCACGGCAATAATAGAGTCGAGAAACAGGTTGTCGCCTTGCCCGGCATCGCGGTCAACCGCATCCCAGGGGGCACCATTACCGGTGCCGAACATGACCAGATCGGTTTGCGGGTCGTAGGTTATGGCGTCCCAGACCGTGCCGCCGGGCCCCTTGTCCCACCAGCCCGGTTCTATCCAGGTGGCCGCCGCCATCTCCATGATGTCGTTTTCAAAGCCGTCTGCAGGATTGCCCGGTACTGTCCAGAAGCGCCACAGCAGTTCACCGGTATTCACATCATGGGCCGCCAGATAGCCACGTACATCGAATTCGCCACCCGCCGAGCCGATAAATACCTTGCCGTCGGCTACCCGTGGGGCTCCGGTAATGGAGTAGGCGCCCTCGGGAGTGGATTGCACAGACCAGACCTCTCTGCCTGTGTCGGCATCGAGTGCAATCAGCCGGCCATCGAGTGTGCCGATAATGATCTTGCCTTCAAAGGCAGCGGCACCACGATTGTCGAGCCCGCAGCATACATTGATGTTCCATTCACCCGGCACCTCAGGGTCGTAGAACCACAACCTCTCACCAGTGCGGGCATCCAGCGCCATGACCTGGCTCCAGGGCAGGGTGACATACAATACGCCGTCAACCATCAATGGTGTGGTTTCGATGTTCTGGTTGGTGGGCAGGTCTACAAACCAGTCGAGTCCCAGTGTGCTGACATTTTCAGCGTTTATCTGGTCCAGCGGGCTGAATCGCTGTTCATTGTAGGTACGACCATAACTCAACCACTGGCCCCGTTCGCTGTCGGCTTGCAGAAGTCGATTCTGGTCAACATTGGCGGCAGACTGCGCCAGCGCCGATGCGGTAGTGATAAGTGCAGCAGCCAATGAAATGATTCGGCCGGATGATTGTCTTGACATGAAGGTACACCAGATTTGTTTTAGTGCCTGTTACAGAGAATAATCGGGACAAGTCGGTTCGTCCATGACAAACACGCCTGCATTTCCCATCCACAGGATTTCAAAGTGATCAATCTATTGTTCCAGGGGCAGTATGCCCTGTTTGGCATCATCCTCATCGCGATTGTCATTTCGCTGACCTTCCATGAATATGGTCATGCGGCCACAGCATGGCTGTTCGGCGACAATACCGCAAAGCTGCAGGGCAGGATGACCCTGAATCCTGCCGCCCATATTGATCCGGCAGGTTTGCTGATGGTGGCCATCATCGGTTTTGGTTATGCCAGGCCAGTGCCTACCAATCCGCGAAACTACAGGGTGCCGTGGGCCGACATGCTGGTGTCTGCCGCCGGGCCGGGCATGAACCTGCTGATAGCCATTGTGGCCATCAACTTCTATGTGCTGGGTCTGAATCTGGGCTGGGGTTTCATTCAGGGGCCGGGCCCTCAGGTGTTCTTTGTCTATCTTGCCCAGATCAATCTGATCCTGATGCTCTTCAACCTCATTCCTGTAGGGGCGCTGGATGGGCATTACATCCTGCCTTACTTCCTGCCCCGGGATCTGGCCCAACGTTATCGGGCATGGAACCACCAGTATGGCAACCAGTTGCTGCTGGGGCTGATTCTGCTGAGTTTCTTCGGGATACCGGTGTTCAGTTACATCTGGCAGGTGGGACAGGCGCTGCTCCCCATCATTACATTCGTTGGTTGACCGAGGTCCCTTACCGGGCGTGAGACAAACTTATTATGAAAATTGTTGAACTGAGCAGACAACCCGTTGAGCTCTACAAAATCCTGAAGTTTGAAGGCCTGGTGGACAGTGGCGGTGCTGCCAAGGCGGCGATCAGCGAGGGAAGGGTGAGCGTGAACGGTCAGATTGAAACACAGAAGCGCAAGCAGATCCTTTCTGGAGATCTTGTCGAGTTTGAGGGGCATGCATTGCGAATGCATTGTGCCACTGCGCAAGACGGCAGCGTTTAAACAGCCATAGCCATTTTGATCAGGCCAGAGGTTTAGTGGCCACTACAAGGGCGTTGAAGCTTGCGCCATTCCATTGCTGCAACACGCTGTAATCGTGCTCCAGCATCTGCACCACAAAACCGGCTTCAGCAAGCATGGCCTGTAATTGGCTAAAGGTCAGTGCTGTCATCACGTGTGCATCCTGCCACTGTTCCGACTGGCCATTACAGCTGCGTGAAATTTCCAGTTTGAGATCCAGCACCTCACCTTCGCCGCGATAGTGCCAGGCCGACCGGAAACCCAGCTGTGCATCGTCATGCTTGAGACTGGTGCTAATACCGGCATCATTCTGTATGCCACGCGCGTCCACGGTATTGAACAGTAAAATGCCTCCCGGTTTGAGTGCGGCAAAACTGCGCTGCAGGGTTTGTTCCAGTGCTGCAAGGGGGTGACTGTAGTGAATTGAATACAGAAAGCAGGTGATCAGGTCGAAGCTGCCCTGTTGTTCAAAGGCGGCCAGATCACACAGGTGCAGTTGTGCGGCAGGACAGCGCTGTGCTGCCAGTGCCAGCATTTCACTGCTGTTATCCAGACCTTGCGCTGCAAACCCGTAATCCTGCATAACCAGCAGGTGCTGGCCACTGCCACAGGCCAGATCGAGATAGTCCATGCCACCGGAGCATGCAAAGGTATTGAACACTCGCCGGGCAAAGGCGCATTGTTCAGCATAATCCACTTCGGCACAGAACAGATCGTAGTAGCCGGCAAGATCAGCGTAGATATTGCCGCTACGGGGTTTGGGGGCAACTGTCATGCAGCTTATTTTTTCCGTCCCCAGGGTGAGAAGGGTTTTTCAACCGGTGTTGTTGTGCGTATTTCATCACGGCCAATGAAAATGAGATCCCGGTTTTTCAGGCGTCCCAAAGCACGCTTGAAGGAACCCTTGCTGGTGGCAAACAGGCGGTAGATCAGTTCCGGTGGTGACTTGTCCGACAGGGGAGCTACACCCCCCCTGCTTTTGAGGTACTGCAGTATTGCATTCTCCAGTTCTTCACGACTTTCCTTGTCAAGCAGGGTAATGCTCAGATCAATCTTGCCATCCGGGCGCACCCCCTTAACCCAGCCTTTCAGATATTGGCCCGGCTCAAGAGGCTGGGAAATTTCACTTTGGTAGATCAGGCCTATGTAACGATCATCCACCAGCGCCTTGTAGCCCAATTCTGTTTTACTGAGCACTTCAAGCTCTACTGGCTGTCGTGCCTGCAGCGCACCGGGCGCAGGCAGCTCGTAGTCTTTGTCCTGTTTCATGTTTGTATCGATTCCAGAGGAGGGCAGAGCTATCTGCCTGAAGAAGAGCGTAACTGCCCAATTGAGGTTCCTTGGATGCTTCCTGGTACTGCGGGCTCAATTTCATCACGGAGAACTTTCTACAGCAAGGCGATTGCAACACCCTGGACGTACTGTTCACTGGAAAAACACCAGCTATGCTTTCAACATAGGTTCAGGTTCCTGGATTCTTGATTGCCAATATCCTGGCTCTCTTTTTTGATGGGCAATTGCAAATACAAGTGGACCCAGCTCCAGGTTTTCCTCATAGATCACGGTGAATGGAAAGTGTTCGAAAGGAAAACTACGCAGGCCATTTACATGCTGCATTGCGAGTTTTTGGTTGTTGATTATCAGGTCGCAGACGCGTTCATACTCGGCAAGAAATGCTTCAGCAACAGTGTGCCCGGCATTATGCAGGTAATACACGGCTGCATCACCAAGCTCCTTCTCAGCATCGGGATGCAGCCAATGAATCATGTAATGCGAGTGCGTACACGGGCCAGGGCTGTCTCGCCAGGAACCATTGCCACCTTGCCAGCCCGTACATCCTCACGTCGCTGGCGTGCGAGTTGAAGCCAGGTTTCCTGCACTGCAGATTCTGGTTCGAGGCTGGCCAGCAATTTATCCAGCAGACGTATGCGATCTTCTACAGGCAATTTCAGCAAAGCTGCTTCAAGCTCTTTTGTGGTGATTTGCATGACTTGTCCTTTGGTAGAGAATGTATAGTCCGGTTCGGGGAATACTGCCAGTTTTTCCAGAAAAGATCCCGCCAAACTCAATGGGAGTTTCAGAGACGCGTGGTGAAACTTCACAAGTATAAAGCCCGGTAACCGTTGGGTCAGATAGCCAGTATCAGCTCGCCACTAATGTCGTTGGCCCGACGCGTCATCGGTATCGTCAGTTTTGCCAGCGCATCGGCATCGCCACGCAATACCAGATCGCGTTCCAGGGTAATCGGATAGAACCCGCGTTCACGATAGGGCGCTTCTGCATATACAAGCCGGTCCATTTCCGGGGGTACAAAAAGCTGGGTGACAAATGCGCTCCATTGGGCCGCTCCGGGGAACAGGGCCCGTACATGGATATGGGGCAATCGACCGCTGTACCAGCCAGGGTAAATGGTGGTGAATTCTACTTTGCCATTGGCATCACTTGTCTGGTGTCCGCGCAAAAAGGTGGGCCGGTCGCGCGTGTCGACCTGTTCACCACTGAACTGCATGGTGGTGTTGTCAAAGAACTGGTTTACCACTCCTGAATAGATGCCGTTGGCATCCGAATGCCAGATATCAACGATGGCGCCTTCCACGGGTGTGCAGTGATAGTCATCCAGTACAGTAAAAGTCAGTCGCAATGGCATGCCGGGGCGATCTTCACGGATATCGGATCGTTGCAGGCTGTCGAGGGTGAAATAGGGGCCGGCTGTAAGCCTGACAGTGGGTCGACAAAGCTCGCTGGGCATATAGAGCCCTGAAGATTCCTGGGCGAATCCGTGACGCGACAACGCAGAGCCTGTCAGCATGAGTCCGCCGGCCTTGATCAATTCCCGTCTTTTCATATGTTCCCCTCGTCTGTTGTATTTGTCATGCCTGGCAAGGCTGGCATCTGCAATCATCGCACAAGTGGAGTAAAAACAGTCAAGTCAGGGAGTGTCTGGATTGGCTTTCAGCACGCTTCGGGATGCTGCCTGGTCGCATCTATGGGGAATTGGTCAAATTCAAACCAGACTACCGCCACAATAGCGGATTAGTGGCATACAGCGGTCTTTAGAGGTAAAAAGGGAAATCAAACCGGAGGGATGCCGGTGTCATAACAAGAGGATCAAATCCCCATGATGAAATTCAACTATACCCTTACCCGCTTTTGCAGTTTTTTACTGCTGCCATTCTCCGTGTTGATATTGCAGGCCTGTTCCGAAGCAGATGAGGCACCAGTTGCTCGTGTAGTTTCATCCCTGACAATAACCCCGGCCCCCCAGACTGCATTGGCGCCAATCAGGGTTTCCGGCAGCTACTGGATTGAGCTTTCCCCGGTAATCACGGCCGCCTCCAGCTTCTATCCCGAGTTTTTGCCAACCGGTGAAGGCGGGATCACGCGCATTACTTCCGGTGAGGCAGACATTGCCACCAATGCAGAAACCCAGCTCTTGCGCGAAAGCCTGGTCAATCCTGATCTGCGCATCATTGCCACCGTTACCGAGAGTTTCTATCGTCTGGTAGGGCGTCGTTCTGCCGGTTTGCAAACCCTTGCAGACATCAAGGGCAAGCGCGTAATGCTGCCTGCAAACACTTCAGCCAACTATTATCTGGTGGCCATGCTGCGCACGGTTGGTCTGACAGAAGCTGATGTGGAAATCGTGCCATTGCCGCCAGCCGAGGGAGACCAGACCGGTATGGATCGCATGTCAGATGCATTGGCTGCCGGTGAAGTGGATGTCATTTCCATTTGGGAGCCGGAACCTGACGATGCGATCAAACAATTGGGTGATGATGCAATTGTGTTCCAGGACCGCAGTGTGTATCGCGAAGTGTTCAACCTGCATGCCCGTGCTCCCGATCTGGCAGATCCGGACAAGCGCCGTTCAATTGTGGAGTTCATGCGCGCCCTGATCAGGGCTACTGAAGCACTCAAGACAGATCCCGAGCCATACTGGCCACGAGTGACAGAAGTAACAGGATTCACGCATGAGGAGATCGAGAGTGGCTGGCCTGAAATGGAATTTCCGGTAGACATTATTCCCGACATGCTGGATGTGCTGGAAATCGAGGATCAGTGGGTAGCCAGGGAGCGTGATCGTGCGCCGCGCTCTCGTGAAGAGCTGGCAGTGTTCATCGACCGTTCTGTGGTTGAGGAAGCTCGCGCAGGACTCTAAATAATTACAGGAAAGCGGGGTCAGAGTGAACTTTCCTCCCTATTAATCCGGTTCATTCAATGAATTGAATGGAAAGTTTACTCTGACCCCAATTATTTCTAATCCTGGAATTCAAGAAACTCGTAGGTCAGCTCGCTGCAGTCATGCTTTTCATAAGGCACATCTGCCACCATCAGCACATCCGACCCGATATATTCATCGGTGAAATATACCGGATCTGTGGCCACGTAGCTGCGCTTGAGGGTCATGTTTTCTGTGTCCAGCGAAAAGCGTTCCACCACGTGCAGCTGATCGCTGTGTCTTAGCGGCGGGACGATAACACCGGGTTCAAAACCGACGGTATCAACCACGAGCACATCGTCTTCCCAATGGCCTGTTGAATGTCCTGCCGGGTTGGGTGTCAGATTGGCAGGGTGCGCGTCCATGTTCATCCAGATGGTGCGTTCATAACTCACCAGCCCGTAGTTCATGACAATGCGGTCGTCCATCTGCACAACGCGATTCACCGGGCCATCGTGTACCCAGTCGAGAATGATGCTGGTGGGTTCGCAGCGCAGGCGTGGATTGTCCACCGGGCTCCACATTTCAAAGGCATCCCATTCGGCCTGGCCGCGTGCGGTAAGGGTTACATCCTTGGCATCCCAGCCGGCAGAAGGAATCTGGTCGCGTGTAATACTGCCGTTTTCTATGCCTTCCTTCATGCTCTTGGGAACAAGCCCTACACTCTGTCCGGAAGGTGGTCTTGCAATCACATACTGCTCCTGGGCCCAGTCGCCTGAAATGTTCGGTTCCCCTGAAGGCAGGCGCAAGGGACGGTCACTGCCGTCATTGGCAGTAAATTCGAGCTGGTCGTTGCGATTGATCTGTTCTGACTCACCGATGGTTATTTCTTCCAGATAACAGGAGCCGGGATCCTGGCGGTGCATGAATCCATAAATGGATACCGGGGCGCCGGGGACAAACATTTCCTCGGTCCAGCCGGAACGTCTCAGCAAAACAGCTGCCCGCATTTCACAGCGCATGTCTATGCGGCCACCGTCAGGCGTGTCAGCTTCCAGATACAGGTAAGAGTGTGGATTGACGAAATCAATACTCTTGATATTGCCGTTTATGGTCGTTGCATTCGCCCGGTCGAACAAACCGAAACCGTGATGGGCCTGTACTGATGCAGACAGCGCCAACCCCGAAATCGCAACACCCAGCGCCACAGCAAATGCCGATTTGTTCATGGTTACCCTTCCTCGTTTTTCCTGGCAGGGCCGGTGTGAAGACACCGGCCCCGGTTCTTTTGTCTCAGCCCCTGACGTAAGTGTTGAACCAGCCAACCATCCGGTTCCAGGCCAGCGTGGCAGCGGCCTCGTTGTACCGTTCCGGAGTGGCATCATTGAAAAAGCCGTGCACCGCGCCGGGATAGATATGGCCTTCGTGTGTCACACCAGCTGCGGTCAGTGCAGCATCATAATCAGGCCAGGCTTCAACCAGTCGGGTGTCGAGACCGCCATGCTGCACCTGGATTGCGGCCTTGATATTGCCTACCTGTGTGAGATCGGGGCCACCACCGTAAAACGGCACTGCCGCGGCCAGATCCTCACCCAGTCTGACGGCAAGCTGGTTGGAAACACTGCCGCCATAACAGAAACCGGTAACCCCGATTTTGCCGGAGCAGTCATCCCGGTTTTTCAGCCACAATGCTGCTGCCACGATATCTTCGAAGCGCTTGTCTGGATCGAGGCTGCTGAAAAGCTGTCCACCCTGAAAATCATCTCCGGGATACCCACCTACAGGTGTCAGCACATCCGGTGCAAAAGCCATGAAATTGGCAAGCGCCAGGCGGCGGGCCACATCTTCGGTATGCGGATTCAGGCCACGGTTTTCGTGTACCACAATTATGCCTGGCAATCTGGCTGGTTCTGCCGAACGACTGTCGGCGCTGAAAGGCCTTACCAGATAACCGCGAATCTGCCCGTGTCCCTGGGGCGAGGGCAGGGTCACATAATCGGCCCTGATGCGTTCATCATCGCGGGCTATCTGCTGACCCATGGCATAGTCGGGCATCAAGGCGTCAATAATGGCGCTGGCTGTGAGGCCGGCTACAGCAAACTGTTTGGCACCGCTCAGGAAAGCACGGCGGCTGATTTCGCCATGAACATACTTGTTATAAAGCTCAATGGCCTGTGGTGGTACTGTTCTTCTTTCTTTACTGGACATGTTCAAATCCCCTCTGCAAGACAGGGCGAAGACGATACCACAGAATTTGTTGGGGTCGGGAATCCGGGCGGTTCGCCCTGATGCCCGCGAGTGCTAGACTGGGCGAACCAACTGCCTGAGGGGGCTTCCATGACACTCGATCCACAATTGTTGCAACAGATTGAATTGTTGCTGTTATTTGATCTGCGCAATACGCAGGAAGGCCTGAAAGTGCACAATAATGCCGGAGAAGCCAGGGTTGCAGCAGCAGAGCGGCTTTTTGAATTGGGCATTATCACGCTCAAGGATGGGGGTTATCTCACGCCCCGGGGGCAGGAAGCGGCTGAGCTTGCCGAAGCGCTGGTGGGGATTCTGCAGTCCAGATGATGCAAAGATAAGGAAAAACAAGGGATTTTTGTTTTTCGCATAGCGATTACAAGTTCGATTTACTTATACTTGTGGCTACGTTTTTACAGCCGTCTTTATTCCTGAGGGGAAATCACATGACTATTCAACGCAAAATACTGCGTTCGGCTGTCGCTTCTGCAGCATTCTGCGCTTTGGCGGCTCCGGCATTTGCTCACCATGGCTTTGGCCTCTTCCAGCTTGATATCAAGCGCGAATGGGAAGGCACGCTGACCAAAATGAATCTCGTTAACCCGCATTCCTATATGGAGCTGGATGTTGTCGAAGCTAACGGCAATGTACTGCACATGCGCTGCGAAATGCGCGCTGCTACGTTGATCCGCCGTTCAGGCTGGTCCACCGACATGTTCAAGGTTGGCGCCCATGTGGAAATCGAAGGCAACCCGCACCGCGATGATCCGGAAGCCTGCTACATCGAGAATTTCACCCTGGATAATGAAATCACCATGAACCGCAACGACCAGATATCCACCAATGCGGTTGATACCTCTGATCGCCCGCTGCGTCTGGAAGATGGCCAACTGAACCTGAATGGTGACTGGGCTGTTGAGCAGCTGGTACTGACTGTGCCCCCAAGTGGAGGTAATGGTTCCATGATTCCGAAAAGCATGAGCCCGGCTTTCGCCGCGGGTACCATTACCATTGATGATGTGCGTGCTACCCAGCCACCACGCCCGCAGGTGGTCTACACCGAAGCTGGCCGCGCTGCTGCCGACGCCTTCAACGGACGTTCACCAGAAGACAATCCATGGTTTGCATGCAAGCCCACCAGCTTTATCCGCGACTGGACTGCTGACTGGCCGATCAACCAGTTCCGTCACTACACAACTGATACCGGCGAAAAGGTTATCGACATTACCTACGGTCTGTACAACTTCGATCGCCGCATTCACATCGGTATGGCGTCACATCCTGCCAACATTGAACCAGGCTACGCTGGTCATTCCATAGGCAACTGGGAAGGCGACACGCTAGTGGTAGATACCATTGGTTTCGCAGCGGGTGTGCTTACGCCTCCAACCCGCAGCAGTGAGCAGATGCACATTGTTGAGCGCTTTAGCCTTGATACAGAGAAACTGGCACTCAAGCGTGAGTACTCGGTAACTGATCCGGTTTACCTGGCTGCTCCCTATGAAAGCTACGATGTCATGTACCTGTCTGATGTCCCGTTTGAAAGACAGACCTGTACTGAAATGACACCTGAGTTCATGCAGCAGCAGTAATCACCGAAACAGCAGGCAGACTTGTTCTGCCTGTCATCTCAGTCAGAAGGCCGCGATTTTTCGCGGCCTTTTCATTTCAGGAAGTGTTCCCATTGTTATGGTCGGTGTGATGGCAACATATGTTGTCGGGGTTTACCCTAGCCCCCGTTTATTCACTATAATCGGGCCCTTGTTCTGACAAACCAGAGACAATCCCATGAAGCAGCCGCTCGCAACCGCCCAAAAGGTGGTCATTGTGGCTCTCTGCGTTGCAATCAGCGCACAGAGCCCGGCCCAGGTTAACCAGACCAAGGGCTCATTCGTCGACAAATTCCGTCAGCTGGACGAAGTCCTGCCCACGCCGAATACTTACAGAACCGCTTCAGGCGCACCCGGTCGTGAATACTGGCAGCAGGAAGCTGACTACGAAATCGAGGCCACGCTTGATGAGGTCAACAAGCGCATCATCGGCAGCGAACGTATTACCTACACCAATAACTCTCCTGACACGCTGCGTTATCTGTGGATACAGCTCGACCAGAATCGCTTCAGGACCGATTCCATTGGCAGGATGACAGAGACCTCTGGTGAAGACCGGGTTTCCTTCGCTGCCATGCGTCGTGAACAGGAACTTGAGACTTTTGAGGGAGGCTTTCAGATCAGTCGTGTGGAAAGCCGTGGCAATGCCTTGCCTGTCACGACCAACGACACGATGATGCGTATCGATCTTGATCGACCACTGGGAAATGGTGATTCGGTAACGATTGAAATCGACTGGGAACACAACATCATCAACAGCGATGTGCTGGGTGGGCGCGGCGGTTATGAACATTTTCCCGAAACCGACACCTACCAGTTTGCCCTGTCACAGTGGTATCCACGCGTGGCTGCCTATACCGATTATGCCGGCTGGCAGAACAAACAGTTCATGGGGCGCGGGGAATTCACGCTTGAGTTCGGGGATTTTGAAGTGTCACTTACCGTACCTGCCGACCATGTGGTTGCTTCCACTGGTGTGCTGCAGAATCCGAACCAGGTATTGACTGCACAGCAGCGTGAACGACTGGCGCAGGCAGAAACTGCCACCAGTCCGGTGTTCATTGTGACGCCTGAAGAGGCCATGGCCAATCAGGAAGCGGGTACCAACGACATGGTTACCTGGCGTTTTGAGGCAGAGAATGTTCGTGACTTTGCATGGGCGAGTTCGCGCAAATATATCTGGGATGCCATGGCGCATCAGCAGGATGATGCAGAAAACCCGCTTGTCATGGCCATGAGCTTTTACCCGCCTGAAGCCGAGCCCTTGTGGTCACAGTTCTCCACCCATGCGGTGGCCCACACCATGGATGTGTATTCGAAGTACTCCTTTGCCTATCCGTATCCGATAGCAATATCGGTCAATGCCTGGGAAGCGGGGGGAATGGAATATCCGATGATCACTTTCAATGGTTACCGTCCGGCAAAGGATGAGGAAACCGGCGACATTACCTATTCACGCAATACCAAATACGGTTTGATCTCTGTCATCATCCACGAAATAGGTCATATCTATTTTCCGATGACGGTGAATTCGGATGAGCGCCAGTGGACCTGGATGGACGAAGGGCTGAACACCTTCCTGCAGTTTCTTGCCGAGCGTGAATGGGAAGATGACTATCCTTCGCGCAGGGGCGACCCCGACAATATGGTTCCCTACATGATCAGCCAGAACCAGGTGCCGATCATGACCAATTCCGAGTCTATTCTGCAGTTCGGCAACAACGCCTACGGCAAACCGGCTACTGCGCTTGTGGTATTGCGCGAAACGGTCATGGGGCGTCAGCTGTTTGACTTTGCCTTCCGTGAGTATGCGCAGCGCTGGATGTTCAAACGACCAACACCATCGGATCTTTTCCGCACACTTGAAGATGCCTCGGCAGTTGATCTCGACTGGTTCTTCAGGGGCTGGTTCTACTCTACAGATCATGTGGATATTGCACTGAATGATGTGCGCGAATACACCGTGTCTACAAAGGATCCAGAAGTTGAGTTCCCCCTGGATGAGGAAGAAGACGAGCGCGAGCCGATTTCTCTGACCCAGCAACGCAACAGTGAAATCGAGAAACGTGTTGACCGCTTTCCTGAGCTCAACGATTTCTACAACGAGAACGACCGCTTCACCGTTTCCAACAAGGACCGTAATGACTACACCAGTTTTATCGATGGTCTGGAAGACTGGGAAAAGGAAGTATTCGACAAGGCGCTGGCGGATAACAGACATATCTATTTCATGGATTTCGAAAATATCGGCGGGCTGGTCATGCCCATACCACTGCGCCTGACATTCACAGACGGCACTACCGAAGATGTCATGCTGCCGGCAGAAACCTGGCGCTACGATCCGAAGCAGATGAGCAAAATGCTGATTCGCGAACAGGCCATCGCCTCGGTGGAAGTCGACCCGCTGCGCCAGATTGGTGATGCCGACCGCAACAACAATCTGTTTCCGCAACAGATTCAGCCATCAAGAATAGAGCTGTACAAGGGTGATGACAGCAGTGCTCGAGACCTGATGCGCGATATGCTGGTAGAACTCAAGTCCGCTGAAACCGGCGAAGAAGCTGAGGCAGGCAATGATGTTCCGCTTGAACCGACCACCACAGACCAGCAGTAAGCTAGTCTCCCGTCGCCACCTGTTGGCGGCGGGTATGCGCCTGGGAATCTTTGTGCTTGCCTTGCAGACAGCGCTGTTCAGCAATTCTGCTTTTGCGCATCGCGAAAAAACCATCTTTACCACCATACAGTTCAATCCCCGCACCAGTATGCTGGAAGTCATGCACCGCACTTTTGCTCATGATGTGGAACACACGCTCGGCAGCACCCTGCGTGCGAGGGGAGGAATAGACAATATAGAGGCGCAGGCCTGGTTGGCACTTGAGTTGAGTGATGCTTTCACGTTGTGGGAAGCAGATACCGAAACACCTATGGCACTTGAAGTGATCGGTGCGGAACTGGAAGGCGAGTTCTTCTGGATCTATCAGGAAGTCCCGATTGCTGCCATGCCCGATGTGCTGCGGGTTCGTCACCTGATGCTGCGTAACCACTGGCCCGACATGAGCAACTTTGTGAATGTGAAATACGGCAGTGATGTGGTCAGCGCCCTGTTTGAAGGCTCGGTAAATACGCTTACTGTAAGTTCAGCACAGCGCGAATGAAAACCATGTAAGACTATGCCTTGATCCGCTGCCCTCTGTAGTAGCGCACGTTCTCTTCTGCAGGTGCTTCCACCGGTGTGCGATAGAACAATGACTGTCCTATCGGCTGGGTGTAAACAGCCAGCGGCACTTCAATTTCCTCCGCAATTCGCTGCTGCAATGCCTTTGCCAGGTTTTTGTTCATGATGATGCGCAGGCTCGACATTTCCGTATGTTTGCGTGTGTCCTGATTATTCTCAGGTTGATGATACTGGGCATGGTCAATGTTGACCCCCGGAGCTCCAAAATTCTGGATCTGGCGTGACACTTCACCTGCCTTGCTGCGATCAACGATCACTGTAAGCCTCGACATGTTGCGGAATACCCTGGCCTGTGTGCTGCGCGTCAGGAAGTCGAGTCCGGCTGCCTGTCCACCCTGCATGTCGATTTCGCTCTGTGCCCGCCATTCCTTGCTGCCTTTGAGTTCGTCAATGGCCTTGATTATCTGTTGGGCGCTGGCGGCATGCCGCGTTTGCGAATAGACACTGTCGATGTTCACGATGGCTTTCTGTACCGGCATGGAAAAAATCAAACCGTGTCCGGGCAACTGCACCTGTCCCGCCTTGGTCATCGCAGCAAATACCAGATTGGCATCCACATTGTCGACCAGCACGGTAACGGCTTCCTTGATTGGTTTGCTGGTAATTTTCAGCCAGCCCAGCCGATCACGCAGTCCCCGGCCTTCGCTGTATTGCACGATTGGTCCATGTGTGCCCACGTTCATCGCGCCACGGCAGATTGCATCGGTGCGCTCGCCCTGACTGATGTACTGGATCATGGTCATATTTTCATTCAGATGCGTTGAGGCATCCTCATCCCTGCGTTCCTTTTCATCCAGAGGCCACAAGGGAAAACCTTCACGTGCATAAAGATCGTCACAGGGAACACAGTAAACAGCACCAGCTCCTGAACGTTTCAGGTTGGCGTGTTGTACACACAGTTTCATCACCTCATCCACTTTGGGATCCGGTACTACCATCTGGATAACTTCCAGTTCCGGGCTGATCATGGGTAGCAGGCTTTGATACCACTTGTCCTGGATAAGTGTGCCGCGGCCACCACTGATATGCGCATGATGTACGCCACTGGCAAACAGTTCGTTCAGAATCTTGCCGCAGCGATGACGGGAAGTGATCAGGTTAACCACAGACATGTTATGGCGGACGACTACTGAGCTCATGCGGTTGTCTCCCCGCTGACATCGTCACGCTTGCGTTGCATGCGCGCCACGATCAGACCAACCGAAAACACAGTGAGGATAGGGCCAACAGATGCCAGTGCCAGAATACCGAAACCATCGGTAACGCCGGGTACTCTCGCGCCAATGCCAAGCCCCATGGCCAGAACCAGAGGTACAGTGATCGGTCCGGTTGTCACACCAGCGCTGTCCCAACCGAAGTTCACAAAATCCTCGGAAGAAATCCAGGTGAGTACCATCAGCAGCAGGTAGGGTGGCACCAGCATATAGACAAGCGGCACATTGAAGGCAATCTTGAATACACCGGCACCGATGCCAATGGCAACGCCAATGGCAACTGAGTGCATAAGCAATGATTTCTTGAATGCGCCCACCGTGATTTTCTGCACGGTATCGCCCAACGCATTCAGGGCCGGCTCGGCCATGGTGGCGCCATAACCAAGAAAGAAACCGAAGAGTATCGCCACAATCTTGCCGCCAACTCCATCGCCGAACAGGGGGCCCAGCTGACCGATCATGCCCTAGGGTGTGATTTCTGCAAACGCCGATGGGATGTCTGCGCCCAACTGGCTACCCAGCGGTGTGAGACCCATGGTCAGGCCGAGCGTAAATACCATCATGCCGGCCACTGCAAACATGACACCTATGCCAACCATGTTCGAATCCTGCAGTTTCTGCCCCAGTACAAAACGCAGGGTCAGGTAGAGGAAGACACAAAGGGGCAGAATGGCCTGCAGGGCAGCGAGCAGGGCATTGTAGAAACTGCTGACTACGTCAAGTTCAGGATCCCAGCCGCTATCGTTGGCAGGCTGTACTTCGCTTTCCTGTTTTACCAGTTCGATCCGGACATCTTCGATGACAATCTGCCCGTTCTCCAGCACCACATTACCGCCGCTGTAACGCACTATCGCATCGGCTGGGGTCTGACCGCTTTGCAGGTACTGTTCAAATTCAGCTTCTGAATATCCTGAGCTTATCCGGATATCTGAGCTCTGTGTGGTAGCGCTGCCGGCAGTTTGTGTGGCAACCGCGCCTGTATAGTTGGCTGCACCATAGTAGTCTTCGGCAAGATAGTGGTAATTGCCCAGCATCAACACCGCCAGAATGGGGAATAGAGATGCAAGGGTAACAATACCTAAACCTGCCGTGCTTGAGTCGCCGGAGCCGACAATACGACAAACACCAATGCCCAGTGCGAGTACCAATGGCACCGTTACCGGTCCTGTGGTGACAGCACCTGAATCCCAGGCCAGTCCAATGATGGGATTAAGAATGTCATTGCTGTAAGTCCACATCGTGAGCAGACACAGGGCAAGCACGATAGGGATGATCAGCAGCTTGAGTGACCAGTTGAAGAAAAAGCGCATCACACCCAATGCAACGGCTATCCCTACGCCGATGCCTACACAGATCACCAGTTGTCCTGAAAAATCGTTCAACAGACTGAACAGCAGTGGAGCTTCATCAGGTGAAACACCCGCGCCGGCGCTGCGCAGGACGGCTATTGCGGGTTCGGCAAAAGTGGCGCCAAGGCCGATAAGAAAGGCAAACAGCAGAATGAGGGCGAGGCCGGCCTTGTCTGGCAACACAGAGCCAATGGTTTCACCAAGTGGCATCAGGCCGAGGCGCAAGCCTTCCATGAACAGCATAAGCCCCAGTGCCACGGTGGCAATACCGATGGCAATCATGGTGCCGTAAATTACCGGCAGTCCCAGCACAACCACCTGGAAAAACAGCAGATACACCACAATGAACCAGATACTTTTTATCTGCTCCATCAGCTTTTCCCGCAAGTAAGGCAGCAGCAAGGCCATGGATTCGGCGAAGCTGAGCTTTACGGTGCTGATTGCGGACTGCGTGGACAAGTGTCAGTTCCTTTGGCTACTGGCACCTAAAGGTAACAAATTTTGTACCGCAGACGTAGAGGTGCGTTGAAATCGAAAAGAATCGTAGGGGCGCATGCCAGTGCGCCCATTCTGCAAGATCAGATTCATCCGAAAATTTGACCATCGCCGGGTCGACTTACGCCGACCCCTACGCCCACAGATCAGGTTCGTCGCTAACCATTGGATATCAATCTGTGCGTGTAGGGGCGTGCGCCAGTGCGCCCATAGGATGCATCCGGGTGCGTTGAAATCGAAAAGAATCGTAGGGGCGCATGCCAGTGCGCCCATCCTGGCTGTTCAAAGCATCGGAATACGATCGTAGGCTGGCCAGAAACGTGCAGTGGAAATCGGCAAACCAGTGAAAAATGCCAGCACTGAATGTATCTCGCCACCCCAGATCTTGAAGGCCTCATATGTAACAAGTGCATTGCCCACGCCATAGGAGTCGCCAGTGTGACCAAAATTCATCCACAACAACACGGTACCGTTTTCCTCGTCTACTGCAGCCACACTGCGAATAATACCCGGGTGGAGAATCACATTCTGCTCATACATGCCAGGACCCTCTGCCATGATGAGACCGTTTTCCACGCGATAGCATTCCGGCGCAAACGGGGTACCGCCATCGGTGAAATTACCAATGCGCAGCCCCGCAGGATAGGTAAGGGCAATTTCGATCAATTCTTCACGCGAATGACGTTGCCGGCGGGGAATCGGATCGTTCATATAACGGATCGGTGCACCGAGCTCGGTAGGCTGGAAACGTGACTGTGGTGTAAGGCGCTGTTCCAGTGTTTCTATCCCGGTAATCAGTGAATCTTCCAGATGCAGCAGCACCGACAGCAGAACATGATTCTCCCCTTCCATCAGTACCATGTGAGAAGCGGCAACCTGCTGGCGTGTGTCGAGATAGTCCTGTCTGAAGCCGTGGTTGCCGGTAACGCTCTGCCACAGACCTTCTCCCAGGGCGGCAGCACGACCGTCAACCGTAAATTTGACCTCTTCAGCCAGCGGCAGGCTGGATGCATCATGGGCAAGCAGCGCTTCAGTGTACTGGCCAAGCAGGTCTGCCATACAGGCACGGTCACAATCGGCAGCAGATGCGGGCAGGGCCATTAATCCTGCAAGGCTGAGCAACGAGGTAGCTGCCAGGCGTTTCAGTGTGAAAGTAAGGGAATATGCTTGCATGTAACTGTCTCCGTTCCTGTTATTGGATCCCCGGTATTGGTGTGCACGGCTGTCCAAGGGGACAGTCATACAGGGTTGCTAACATACTACAGATCAAATAACGGTGTCCTGACACCTTCATTCAGAAACGGAAGGTCCTGGTATATTTGAGTGCGATTTCGGATTTCTCCGCGCTCAGTTTTGAAAACACGCCCTCGGAGTCGAAGTTGTAGTTCAGCACTATGAACAGGT
This sequence comes from Gammaproteobacteria bacterium, assembly GCA_030831125.1. GTDB lineage: Bacteria > Pseudomonadota > Gammaproteobacteria > Pseudomonadales > Pseudohongiellaceae > CAILUG01. Next base: position 2,853 of record JAURLQ010000054.1, on the reverse strand, counting down.
CTTCCCCGGCCTGTGGATTCCAGCGCAGACGGCTGTTGATACCTGCCGAACTGGAGGCGTTGTCGTACTGGATGAGGTTTACCCACGACCATTTGGAGTTGAAGGCATAGTTGGCATTGGCGCTGACCAGCTTCACCTTGAAGTCGCCCTGGGGCAGCTGGATATCCTGGTAGTTGTAGCTCCACCTCAAATAGAAATGTTCATCGGGGCGCCATTCCAGGCCCACATTGGCCTCGTTAGTGGTTCCGGTATAAAAGTCGCCCTTGGTCAAAGTCAGGCTTGGCGCAAACACGCGCTGGTTGGAAGCCTGCAGTTCAATTGAATACGAATCGAAGGTGTATTTGCCTTTGGGAATGACAATACCCGGGCTGATTTCAAAATCGCGTTGCAGACCTTCGCGGTTGCGGGTAGGGCCAAAGGAAAAGCTGTCGCCACGGTGGGTTTCAATCGTGAAGGGTCGCAGGAAAAAGAATCCGGATTGCATTTCACGATTGTCGAGCCGGCGAGTGTATTCATAGCGCCCGCGGATGGTCCAGAAGCGGAAGCGGGGATTGTTCCGGAAAAAGCGGCGCCAGGTGCCACCCAGATAGTAACTGTCTACACCGCGCTGATTGGCAAAGCCCAGTGCAGGGTTGAAGTCTTCGCCCACGTAGTTGTAGCCAAGACTGCCCCCAAGACCATTACCCTGGGTGCGCCATTGCGTATTGGTGCCAAAGGATTTGCTGTCGCCATTGAGCCCGTCGGTGCTGGTCTGTTGGTAATAGTTGTCGATGGAAAGCGTATGGGTGTCTGAAAAACGTGTGTTCTGGTAACGGAAGTCCACGCCAGCCAGCGAATTGCTGATCTCACTGGCAGGATTGCCATCGGTGAATATTGCGCCAATGCTCGACTCGCCCAGTACATTGGCGGCTACTCTGCCTACAAACAGGTTCTGTGCATCCAGTGTGCCGTTTTCTCCCTGCTGTACTGCCAGAGCGCCCATGTTCAGATTGCCGATACGTCCGGTAACTTTCAGACCTGCATCGATATCCACTGGCTGCCCGTTGCTGCCCAGGCCAATACGGCGTGAATAAAAAGGAATACCGTTGTTGTTCCTGTTGTTGGTACCACTGCCACGCCCACCAAAGTTGAAGATATCCACATCCTGCAGGAAGAAATCGCGTTTCTCCGGAAAGAACAGGGAAAAGCGTGAAAGGTTTACCTGCCGGTTGTCCACCTCGGTGGCAGAGAAGTCGGTATTGATCGTCAGCGCACCGGTGAGATTGGGTGTGATCTTGTAGAACACATTCAGAGAAGGGTCGGTTCTGTTGTCGGACACTCCCGCTACTTCATCGCGTGCACCGGCCAGGGCAAGCGAGGGAATGATGTCGAGCCCCACACCCTGACGGATATCGCGTATACCGGTCAGCAAGCCGGTAGTGGTTGGATTGATGTTGCGGTTGAAGGACGACCACGCCAGCTCCTCGTTCTTGCGGGCGATGGTGCGGGCAATGGTAAAGCCCCAGGCTTCGGCAGTTGGATCAAAATTGAGAGTATTGAATGGAATGGCTACTTCACTGGTCCAGCCTTCCTCATCTATGCGGCTCTCAACCTGCCATATACCGGTCCAGTCCCGATTCAGGCGCGACGGGTCGTCATACACACCCTCTACCCGAATACCGTTCGGATTCACCTGAAAGGAATACCCGGTGCGTCCGTTGTTGAAGGTATCGAGGAGGAACTCAAAGGCATCATCAAAACGCATGGTCTGGCCCTGTACCAGCTGACGGGCACTGATTGCCGCCGGATCGCTGTCGTACAGCCGCGCACCGATGTACAGAAAGCGTTCGCTGTAGGCCAGATAGAACACAGAACTCTCGGAAGGTTCGCCATGATCCACCGGTTGGAACTGGTGCATGTCATTGATAACAGTGGCCGATTTCCAGATTTCGTCATCCAGTGCACCATCAATGTCGGGGACCAGGTCAGTACGCACGATTTCGATGCTTTTCCGGGAGGAGCCGGGTTGCTGATCAAACGTCTGGGCAGGCACTGGCTCTGCAAAGAGAAGGCTGATTGACAGGCATAACGAATATGCCAATGGCTGTTGGAAGTACATGATATTTGGTCGTTATTTCCGGGTTCGAGGGGAAAATGGCCGGCATTGCATCTGGCAGGATGCCAATACATGACCAAGGTTGCAGTTTTCCCGATTTTGCAAATCAGGCATTCATGGACCTGACTTGCACAATTCGCCTGAAGCAAAGCAAGAATCAGGCCCGAATGGCATGGATTGATACAGAATGAGTGCTATCTGTAGACAGCTGGTATTGTGAGGGTCTACGCTTGAACGCAAACAGGCATAGGCAGTAGTTGCCACAGAACAACACCTTACATCCTTGCAGGGGGGGCTTCGCAGGTGCAGGTATTTAGGTTGCTATTGGGTGTGAAGGTGAAGGTGCTGTTCGCAGCCCTGTCCGGTCTGCTGTTCATATGCCATGTGCAGGCAGCTGAACCGGATTTTCCGGTCAGCTGGGACGGCCATCCTGATTTCAACGGTATCTGGCAGGCCATAGGCACTGCCCACTGGGACATCCAGGATCATCCCGCCAGTGCCGGCCCGCCCCAATTCGGCACCTGGGGCGCCACCCCACCCGGTCCCGGCATAGTGGTTGGCAACGACATTCCATATCAGCCCTGGGCGCTGGAACAGAAAGCGCGCAACCAGGCCAGCCGCTTTACCGATGATCCGGAAATTCGCTGCTTCATGCCCGGCGTACCCCGCGCCACCTATCTGCCGTATCCCTTCCAGATAATTCAAGGCAACGACAAGATACTGATGGTGTACGGCTTTGCCGAAACCAGCCGCACCAT
>JAURLQ010000053.1 GCA_030831125.1 Gammaproteobacteria bacterium | reverse complement strand
CACTCCAGTTGTCGCGGATATAGTTAATGTTTCCGAACAGACGGTAGTCATACGCACCACCCTGGGTACCGGTCAGGTTCGGACCCAGTGAACCAGCCCACTCGATTTCCGGATCGAATACACCGGGTGACTGCTTGGTCCTGTAGTAATCCAGTACTGTGGCAGTCAGGCTGATACCGAGCCCACCGGGCAGATCGAAACCCAGGTCACTGAAGTTGGCAAACCAGTTGCCGCCGATATCGAAACCTGAGGTCTCGATGGTGGCCTGGTTGTCATATGAGACCTTGGTGCTGAGTGCTGCGCCGTTGTTCTGGTCTCGGGGCATCAGTTGGCATCCTGCGGTTCTGGCCTGTTCCTGCGCCTCTGCCGGCGTGGACACTATGCGAGTACCAAAGCAGCGATATTGGGCGAAGTCGAGCGAGTACTGCATGATCGCATCTTCGATTTCAACCTTGTACCAGTCCAGGCTGAAGTTGAGACCCGACAACCAGGGATTGTCACTGGGTGAGCGAAGCACTGCACCAAAGGTCCAGCTGTCTGCGGTTTCCGAGTTCAGATTGCGGTTGCCTTCCTGGAGAACCCAGGCAAAACCACCACCTCCACCGGGCTGGGTGACGTCGTTACCCGCATAGTAGAAGTTCTGCGTGGCTGTGGGGCCCATGAGAGCCTGGCAGATCAGCATTGCGCTGTTGGCACCCGCCTGGGTCTGGCCGGCAGCAACGAAAGGAGCCACTTCAGTTGGGGTGGTCTTGATCGGGTCAGATGCCAGGGTTGTGCCGCCGGCACCATAGGGTGAATTTGACCTGATGCCGCAAGGATCGCTGAAAGCGCCACCTGTGGTAAATACCTCCTGTTGGTTAAGGAACAATTCACCAAGGTTGGGCGCGCGTGTGGAACGGTTGAAGCCGCCACGCAGGCGGACCCAGTCATTGATTTCCCAGTTGGCCAGGGCTTTCCAGGTGGTCTGGGCTTCGGTCTCCCGGTAATCGGAGTAGCGGGCACCAAGTTCCAGATCGAGTTGCTGGATGCCGGTTATGCCACTGATGACTGGCACGAGGGCTTCAACATACCAATCATCCACCTTGGTGCTGGCATCCAGATAGCCGGTGGGGTAAACACCGATAACCTGATCCTGGAATGAGTCCTGTGATTGCAGGATGTCTGGAACAAACTGGGCAGCGTTATCACGCATCTGGTAGCCACCGGCCATCCGCAGTTCCCCGGCTGGCAGTTCCATCACAGATCCCTGCAGGTTGATCTCGATGATGTCCTGCTGGTTTGAAGCCCGGGTCTGCAGTGTGGCATTGATCGCGTTGTAGCAATCTTCCGACATTGGCTGATCACCCTTGAACAGGGTATCGTAGAAACCAGAGGTACAGGTGAAATCACCCACACCAAAAAACGGGCGGATGGTCGGCACTATCTGTGCATTGGCAGCGGTAGTCCCGACTGCATAGAAGGCGTTACCAGTGCCGCGGGCACCACGGCCATAGTCCGGGTAATTCAGCAGGCTACGATAGCGTTGCAGGGACAGGTTGCCACCTGCAACGTTGTAGGTGGCTGATTCACCATGGGAGTAATACAACTCTGCGGTCCAGTCACGGAAGGGCAATTCAATGTTCAGGCCGGTTTCGAGTTGCCACACGCTGTTGGTGTTATAGGTATTGCGGGGTGGCAGACTGCTGTCGGGATTCCATTGTGGTTGCCAGCGGGCAGATTGATTGACCCTGGAATTGAGCAGCACAGCCAGTTCAACCGGTACCGGGAAATTGGCCCCTGCTGAACCTGTTGGTTTGAAATTGGGGTTGGCAAAGGCTGCAGGATTGGCCACGATTGCGCGAACTGTTGCTTCATCCTTGTAATTCAGCGCTGGATTGACCGGGCTGTCTGTTGTGGGATTGTAGGGAACATTGGTTTCCCAGCCGCTGATGGCATTGGTGCCGAACAGCAAAGTGGCGGTCTTGCTTTCTGCATAGGTGGCACGGGCAAATGCAGAAACCTTGTCATTGAAGTTGAATGTGCCATGTGTGAAAAAGGAGTAGCGTTCCTGTGGTGCACTGGCAAACGCTTGCAGGTTGTTCCATTTCACACCTTCAGAAATGGTTTTGCCTGTGATGTCCTGGGGGCTGAGTGTCGTGGTTTTTACAAATTCCACTCCGTCTATCGGATAACGGAATTTGGTCAGGCCACCCGGTGACACGTTGGTGAAAATCGTACCGTCCGGGTTGAAGTTGAAACCGGTATTGACTGAGCCGTTGGGCCTGATGTTCTGGGTGGCAGTGAACGGACTGGTGCCGGCGGGATAAAGTCCGCGAACCGCTGCCGCTGATGGGCAGGTCTGGTCGTTTTGTGCTGTTGTACCGGAAGCACAGGCATACCCATTGACGCCCTGCAGGAACAAGCCGCCACCTGTCCGTGGATTGGCCCAGAAATCGCGATAGATATCCCTTTCCACTTGCAGTGCCGCTTCACGACTATAGTTTTCCATCCCCAGTACCACATTACCGCGTCCATCGGCAAAATTGGCTCCGAGAACGATAGAGGTACGGTATTCGGTACCATCGCCGGCCTCAGTGACACCATACTGTCCGTCTACTTCAAAACCTTCGAAATTGTTGCGCAGGATGAAGTTGGTCACACCGCCTATGGCATCAGCACCATAGACTGCAGAAGCTCCCCCGGTAATGGTTTCTACACGCTGCACCAGTGCGGAAGGTACGCCATTCACATCGGTGACCATCAAGGCATTGATTGGTGTAGGTCGTTTGCCGTTTACCAGAACGAGGCTGCGGTTCGGTCCGAATCCTCGAAGGGAAATGGATGCTATACCCACCGAATTGACAGGTGTGATTTGGACATCGCCTTGTGTTGTAACCGGGGAGGCGGCAGGGTTATAGGTGGGTAGCTGGTTCAGAAAGGACTCAACATTGAGTCCTGCTTGTTGTTCGAAGTCGGCTGCATCTACAGTGACTATCGGGCTGTTTGATTCAAAGTCGCGCCGGACAATGCGGGACCCGGTAACAACCACTTCCTCCAGGTCTGCATTGCTCTGTGCCAACACGCCAGGAGACAAACCTCCCAATATCGCTGCACAGATACCGGAAGAGATTGAAGCGGACAGCATCGTACGTCTTAAGAAATATGGATTTATAAAAATTTATTTTCCCCAAGATGATAGAAAGACAGTGTTGCGATTTGATGCATTTTGTCGGTGACCATCATTCAGTCCGTTGAGCTGAGGTTCCGGACGAGGCAGACACTATTCTTGCTTGTAGGAAATAGTCAATATCAAAAATTACAAAAAAATATTTTTTATGATTTGTTTTTGATAACTGGCATAACTCACAAAAAATTTATAACTTAATGAAATATAAGGGTAAAGTCTGATAATGGTTCTGTGAAATTTTGAAGTAACGAATGGCTTTCAATTTTGGTTCATTGAATATCGGGATGAGTATTAGCATTTTTATTGAAAAATATTCCCACATATTTATGGTGGCTGCAGAAGGGGGCTCAGAGTGAATTCCTCAGAAGCACTGCAAGCATGCCGGTTTTTCGATCTGTCCTGATCAGACCCACGCCAATGCGAGGGTTTTGTTTTTTAGCAGTTTAATAATGTTTTTTTATTCGTTTCTCTGACTTTGCAAACCGAACTGTTCGGATTACTTCCAGAAGTATGCATGGATACTGCAAATTTCAGTGGACGGATTTCCCTCATGTGATGTACTTTCGATGCCGCAATAGGGGAGAGTTATAAATGATCAAAAATTTTTCAAGGAATTCCCATTGCAAATTCAATCAAAGACATTTGTCTTGTGTATTGGTCATTTGGTTTGAGTCAGTGGGGCAGTGTTGAACCGGCAGTAGCCAATACCTGAGAAGAATGTTGATATCCACATTTATATAAGGGGAAAGTGATGTCAACACCAAGATATGGAGCAAAAGTTCCACTGCATTTCCATGGGTTTTTCCGCAATACACTTCACACGGCAATCGCCGTCATTGTAGCTGGCATATCTTTGCCTGCAGTCGCACAGACTGATAGTGAAATTGAAGAAGTAACAGTTACAGGTTCAAGGATACGCCAAACCGACGGGATGGCAGCACCAACTCCGGTAACCGTCATAACTCCAGCAGAACTGGCCAGTTTTGAACCGGGCGGGACAGTTGCCCAGCAACTGGATGCCTTGCCACAGTTCTTTGCCACCAGGTCAGTGCAGGATACAGGAGGTGGTACCCTTGTGGGTTCGGCAGCAGGCAGTTTTCTGAACATGAGAAGCCTGGGCCAGAACAGGACCCTCGTATTGCTTGATGGTGCCAGGATGGCGCCAGCCGACAAAAACGGTGCCGTCAATGTTGATACCTTCCCTACGGGACTGGTTCGGTCAGTGGATGTGGTTACAGGAGGTGCTTCTGCTGCCTATGGCGCTGATGCGCTCGGTGGGGTCACAAATTTCATCATTGATCGTCAGTTCGAGGGTCTGAAAATCAGCACAGGTACTGGTATTCTCGAGTATGGAGACGGGTTTCGCTGGAATGCCAGTATTGCGGGTGGTTTCAAAATAGGGGATCGACTCAACATCATCGGTTCACTCGACAACAGATACATTGAGCAGATCGAGAGGAATCCAGAAGATCTGGATTCAGACTGGTATCAGCGCTGGGGGCATGTCACGAATCCTGCCTGGTCTCCTGGTGCTCCTGCAGGGGTTCCGCAACGCCTGACCATGCCCTGGATTGCGCCAACTGACAGGCATGTATACGGCATGATTTCCGGAACAAGAACTTCCCTGGATGGCATGGTATTCAACAAGGAGGGAACCGAAGTCCGGAAATTCGTGGATGGGGACCTGACTTCACGCAGTGGCCCCGGTACCACGCTGAGCACTTCAGGCGGGCCTGAGGCAGCGCTTGCCCATCGTGCCTATGCAGGGCCGGGCAGTGGCCAGGAAGTTGTATCCCGTTCCATGTTTCTGGCAGCCAACTACCAGTTTACGGATTCATTTTCTGCTTATGCCCAGGCTGTAGTGGGTCGTGCAGAATCGAATCGGGATGATAACCGGGCCACCACAACGGGTATCAGTATGCGCAGCATATGGGCACCACGTGTTGCTGTCGATAATGCCTACTTGCCCGAAAGTGTCCGGAATGTTCTGGTGGATGCACGCAGAACTGAATTCGTCATGTCCCGTGATGGCGCTTTTCTTTATGAATCGGATATTGGCATCGATGGCCGGGACCATGCAGTCAATACCACGGAAACCTACACCCTTGGTTTTCAGGCGGCATTGCCCTGGAACTGGGATCTGTCCGGAAGTTATTCCATGGGGGAATCCAAGCGCCGGCCCGATTCCATCAACCACCTGCGTATTGACCGGCTGTTTCTCGCCATGGATGCCGTCCGTGATCCGACAACAGGAGCTATCGTTTGTCGCGTCAATCTTCCCCAGTACCAGCCCACAGTTGCGCAACTGAATGCAGCAGGTCTTGCGTCCGGAAAAGTGAATTCACGAGAAGAGCAGCTGGCGAATCCTTCTCCACTTGCCTCACCGGTGGGTCTGGATAACACCATACGTGACTGTGTACCTTTCAATGTCATGGGTTTCGGCAATATCAGCCAGGAAGCCATTGATTATGTAGGTACCATCAAGAAGGGCTACGGGATAGTTGAGCAGGATTTTGCAGAAATTCTGACTACTGGTGAGTTATATGAAGGTTGGGGTTATGGCCCTGTTTCAGCGGCTTTCGGTCTGACCTGGCGTGAGTCGAGCTTTTCCGACGGAGCAGAACCGGCGGAAGTCGATGCGTTGGGTCCACCGCTTAACGCACCTGATCTCGGGATCAGGGGAATACCTGCTGGCTATACCGGAGGCAGTCCGAACCTGCACCAGTTCTCTACCATTCCACTGCTTTCCGGCAGTTTCAGTGTCTGGGAATGGTTCGGCGAGTTGCAGGCCCCGATCTGGGAATCAGCTTCAGGGGAACAGTCACTCGGCGCGTCAATAGCTTTCCGTCGCTCCGACTACGACCTCAGTGGTGCGTCAGATTCATGGAAAATGGGATTTGAATTGCAGTTGATCGATGGTTTGCGATTCAGGGCAACCAAATCCAGGGATGTCAGGGAGGCCAGTTTTGCGGAACGCTTCGATGCCCAGGGAGGTGGTTCAAACATCAGGGATCCCCGCTTCGGGGGTACCAGCTTTGGCATTTCCACCGTCCGTTCAGGCAATCCCAACCTGAGTCCGGAAGTCGCAGATACAATTGTGGCGGGGATCGTATTCCAGCCCTCTTTCCTGGAAGGCCTGTCCATCTCCAGTGACTGGTACAGTGTGGATATTGCCGATTCCATCGAGCAGATAGGGACCCAGGATATTGTCGATCGCTGTGAGGCGGGAGATCAGGTCATGTGCTCGAATATTGTGAGGGATACCGCCACCGGGGAGGTCACCAGGATATTCCAGCGTTTCTTCAACCTGGCTCAGGACAAGGTTGAAGGGGTGGATCTGGAAGTGACTTACCGGATGGAGCCCAACCTGTTCTCAAATCAGGATGAAAGCATCACGATCCGGGCGTTGGCAGGATGGCTGCTTACCAGGGAAGATATCAGCGCGAATGGTACATTCACCAACAGGCTGGGGGTATATACGCTGCCGGATGTGACCGGTAACATCACCACCAACTACAATATCGGTCCCTATTCACTGCAGCTACAGGGTCGATTCATCGACAGTGGTGAACTGGTAAGGACCTGGACCGAGGGGGTCGATGTTGATGACAACATGGTGGCTTCTTCAACCATCTGGAATGGCACATTGCGATACAACAGTGAATTCGACAGTGGAGCCACCTGGAACCTGGGACTTTCAGTCCAGAACCTGTTTGACCAGCACCCCCCCATCACGCCCGGTGGAACAGCTGGCGCTCAGGGAGTTGCGGGTCAGTATGATGCCTGGGGGCGTCGCTACCAGTTGACGCTAAACATGAATTTCTAGACCAATGAATGAAAGCTTCATCAACCATGAACGGGGCCTTTGGCCCCGTTTTTTTTCACTTCTGGCTTGATTCAGTAAATGGTTCAAAGTGACAGAGATTGAATCCTCGTAAGCTTGCAAGAAATCTTCATGCAAGCTTACGAGAATTATTGTAATGCTGAATTGTGAAATGCGCTCCGGCGGCACCTTGCGTGCATCGCTCAATATCAACAACCTGTTCGACTAGGCCCCGGTGTTCGGGAGCACTACGCGGGTAGGGGATGAGCTGGGCAGCCGTATGGTAGGACGAACATGCAATTGCGACACCTATGGCAAGCAGACAAGGTGCTGGCAATCCTGATTTCATTGCATTGGTTTCATGGTTTTGCTTACTCATAACTCCCCCCTTCAGTTATTGGAAATGCAAATTTGGTGTTTAACACAATTACACTGGTACTAACCCACCTCCCTAACCATCTCGCTGGTATTGGCTGATGAACTCAATAAATCCCTGTCAATCCATTGCTTGGCAAAATACATGAATCCAAGCGCCGTAATTTTCATGATGGCAGCATAGACAAGCGTGACTACAAAGAACTCTTCATTGCCCAAAAGTGAAAGCGCCACAAGTGAAGCGAGTGAAATATTCTGGACCCCGATTTCATAGGTTATCGAAACGCGTTGTGGCACATTGAGTCCAAACAATCGTCCCAATCCGAATCCCATGGCCATGGAAAATACATTCAGCGACAAAGCAACAGAGGCTGTTTGCAAAAAGTACTGCTTTAGTACATCAAAGGCGACAATGCTGCCTGTTATGACCAGCAGCAACAGGAAAACAAATGTAGCTGTGCGTAGGTACTCGATTAATCGCCGCGCTTTGTCGTTCCAGATCTGCCTGACGATCATGCCAATGGCAACCGGAATTACCGTGAGTTTGGCAAGCGTTACCATCATTTCCACAACCGGCAGTGCCGGAAACGAATCCTCGGCAAAAAAGTAATTCAATGACAAATAGGTAATTAGCGGGACTGTAAAGATTGTAATGAAACTGGAGACTGCAGTAAGGGAAACCGATAGTGCTACATCAGCCCTGCTGGCAAATGAATAAGCGTTTGAGGTAACTCCGCCCGGGCAGGAAGCCAGAATCAGTACACCCACAGCTATGGCTGGGGTAGGTGCGAATAACAGCGCAAGAATAAATGCCAGGATTGGCAACAAGACCAGTTGCCCTGCCAGCCCAACACACATGGCTCTTGGCATTACAAAGATATTTTTTATATCAGCAGGTGTCAGGGACAACCCCATACCCAGCATAACCACCCAAAGACCTACCGGTATTACCTGAGTATAAAAAACCTGAACAAAATCCATCATTTGATCCTTTGCATTGACTTACCTGAATCTTGTTTATCTATACTGCGTAGGCACCCTGGAACGGAAAACACACCAATTCCAATCCGGATTTACCCTGTTATCAAATTTCCACCCTCTTTTTTATAATGTTGCGGGGGTTTTCGGAAAGCATGCACCTACTGCCATGTCGCTTTTTTTATGGGCAATCAACAGTGAACCACTCAT
>JAURLQ010000052.1 GCA_030831125.1 Gammaproteobacteria bacterium | reverse complement strand
GCACCAGAGCTGGAATTGAGTGCAGACGATGAGGTGCAGGATGCAGAATCTGACGAAACCGGAAGTGCAGCCAGGGTAGATGATGCCAGGGATCCGGTCGATGCAGTGCAGAGTACAACAGCCGATCCTTCTGATGAGGAGGCTGGTGGAGACGACGAAGCAAAACCGGCTCCTGAAACCCACTGACCTGATTACTCCCTATGGATGAGAAACTGCAGAAAGTGCTTGCCCGGGCAGGGTTGGGCTCACGCCGCGAACTTGAAACCTGGATTACCGAAGGCCGGGTCAAGGTCAATGGCAAGGTTGCATCCCTGGGTGATCGTGTTGGTGCTGACGACAAGATCATGGTTGATGGCAAGAAACTGACAGCAACCAGTTCTGCAGCAACCAGTCATCCTGTCCTGCTCTACAACAAACCACTGGGAGAAATCTGCACACGCAACGATCCGGAAGGCAGGCCAACGGTGTTTGACCATTTGCCGAGATTGCAGCATGCGCGTTGGGTAGCAGTGGGTCGTCTGGATATCAATACAACCGGTCTGTTGCTGTTTACCACGGATGGCGAGCTCGCAAACCGGCTCATGCATCCGTCAATGCGCATAGAACGGGAATATGCAGTGCGAGTGATGGGTGAGGTCAGCGATGACTCCCTGAAGGAAATGATGAAAGGCATCGTGTTGGAAGACGGGCCAGCCCGCTTCGAAAACATCCGCTATGGTGGCGGGGAAGGCATCAATCACTGGTATCACGTTGTGATCCAGGAAGGCCGTAATCGTGAAGTGCGCAGAATCTGGGAATCACAGGGTTACAAGGTCAGCCGACTCAAACGTGTGCGATATGGCAACATCCTGATTCCCAGTTTCGTCAAGGCAGGAAAATACGTTGAGTTGCCTGCTGCTGACACAAAGGCCCTGTACAAGCTGTGCGATTTACCCTACAGGCCGCCACAGAATCCGACAGAGCTGAAAGGCCGTTATGCCGCACGCAGGCGTGGTGACAAGAAAATCAGTTCCCCTCGAGACAAACGCAGGACTGAAACCGCAGACGGCAGTCCGGCAGTAAAAGGCAGGACCAGACCAAAGCCCAAACGCAGTCGCAGTTGAGTTCAGTCTGTTTCGTAAAGCGTTATCGGACCCTGGGCTTCAAACTGTTTGCCACTTTCTCCAATGCTGTCATCGCCCATCAGAAAGAGATATACGGGCATCAGTTCTTCGGGTTTCGGCAGTGTGGAAGGATCTTCAGACGGGAAGCCGACTCTTCTGAGTGCTGTGGCACAGGGGCCCGGATTCAGGGAATTTACCCTTATCCCGGAAGTTGTGCCCAGTTCCTCATGAAAAATCTGCATCATCGTTTCCACACCATGCTTGGCAATGGCATAGGCTCCCCAGTAGGCCCTGACCATACGGCCAGCTGTTGAAGAGGTGAATACCAGTGAGGCACGTGGTGCTGCCCTGAGCAAGGGAAGGCAGCTCCTGGTAAGCATGAAGGTAGAGGTGAGGTTTACCTTCAGCAGCCGATTCCAGGTTTCAAGTGAGTGATGTTCGAGAGGCACAATGGGCGCGAACAAACCGACATTGTTCAAAAGTCCATCCAGACGTCCAAACTCGGTAGCGATGATATTGGCAACTTCATTGCAATCGTTTTCATCTGCCTTTTCCAGATCCAGCACGAACATTGCCGGTTCAGGTGCGCCGCTTGTGGTAATTTCATCGTAGACCTTTTCCAGTTTTGCTTCGGTTCTTCCCAGCAGCAAAACAGTTGCTCCATGATGGGCATAGGCAAGGGCTGCTGCCCTGCCAAGTCCGGCCCCGGCACCGGTAACCAGTATGATCTTGTCCTTGAGCAGTTCTGCAGGTGCCTTGTAGGCAAAGGTTTTCATGTCATTCATTTTTTCAGGAGATGGGCTGTCAGGGATGCCGGTGTATCTGCGATGAAATCTGCCGGCCATTGCGCGATGATTTCATCAGCAGACAGATAACCCCAGCGTACAGCAATTGCGGGTGTTCCGGCCTTGCCGGCGGCTTCCATGTCCCGGGCGTGATCCCCGACATAGGCGCAGGCAGACGGATCAATACCGAGTTCATTACAGCCGCGCAGTATGCCGGCAGGATCGGGTTTGCCTGCAGCCACGTCATCACGACACACCAGAGTTGCACAGGTGCTGAAGGTTTCAAAGCGCAGCAACAAGGGTTCCGTAAAACGACGTGCCTTGTTGGTCATGATGCCCCAGGGCACTTCTGCTTCGTTGAGATTGGCAATCAAGAGGTCCACATCCTCGAAAAGACTGGCATTGGTTGAGGGTATCAGTTGCAGATAAAGCTCAAGAAATTCATCGACCAATGCGTCCAACCCGGGATCTTCCCTGTGCATGTTGAAACCGGCCCCGACCATGGCCCTTGCTCCTGCTGAAACAACTTTGCGAATTACATCAGCCTCTACAGGAGCAAGATTTCGTGCCTCGAGCATGCAATTGACAAGCAGTGTGAAATCCGGCTCCGTGTCCAGCAGGGTGCCATCCAGGTCAAACAATACGGCTTGGTACAAAGTATGCTCCGGTCCCGAAAATCAGAAGGTTGTTTGAGTCGTTCAGGGTTTGAGGAAATGCCACAGATAATTCACATCGACATCCCTGCCCAGACTGTATTTGCCGGTAAAGGGGTTGTAGGTCATGCCCGTGAGTTCACCAGCTTCCAGATTTGCTGCTCTGGCAAAGGCAGCAAGTTCGGAAGGCCTGATGAATTTTGCATAGTCGTGTGTGCCTTTGGGCAACATCCTCAAAACGTATTCGGCACCCACTACAGCAAACAGCCACGATTTCGGATTGCGGTTGATGGTGGAGACAAACAGGTTGCCACCAGGTTTGAGCAGTGTAGCGCAGGCCTTGATAACAGCAGACGGATCAGGGACATGTTCCAGCATTTCCAGGCATGTAACCACATCGAAAGTGCCTGCATGTTCGGCTGCAAATGTTTCTGCACTGGCTTTGTGGTAACTGATATCGAGTCCGCTTTCGAGCAGATGGAGTCTGGCAACAGCCAGTGGAGCTTCGCCCATGTCTATACCGGTGACATGGGCGCCTCGACGGGCCATTGCTTCACTCAGGATGCCTCCGCCACAACCGATATCGATAACCTTGCTGCCGCAGAGCTCAACCTTGCTGTCGATGAAACCTGCGCGCAAAGGATTTATGTCATGCAGGGGTTTGAATTCACTGTTTCGGTCCCACCAGCGGCTGGCCAGCTTCTCGAACTTGGCTATTTCAGCCGTATCGACGTTTTTTTGCAGAGTGTCAGTGTTCATTTTGCTCCGTTGCCGCTGATTCTTTGCTGCCAGCTCACTGCCTTTTTCAGCAGGGAAGACTGGTTCATACGTATCAGCTGCCTTTCCCGGACCAGATGCTGTCCATGGACCCAGACATGGGTAACCTGACTGGATGACACGCTGTACACAAGCGCTGAGACAGGATCGTAAACCGGCTGCGTACTGGGAGTATTGAGGTTCACCGCAATAATGTCGGCAAACTTGCCTGCCTCAAGGGTGCCGAGTTCGTTTTCCTGCCCCAAAAGTCTCGCGCCATTACAGGTGGCCATGCACAGGACATCCCAGGCGAGCAGGGCAGAAGCATCACCACTGCTTGTCTTTGCCAGCATCGCGGCCATGCGCATTTCGGTAAACATGTCGAGATTGTTGTTGCTGGCAGCGCCATCAGTACCCAGTGCGATACAAATCCCGGCTTTTAGCATGTCAGCAACGCGGCACATGCCACTGCCGAGTTTCATATTGGAGGATGGGCAGTGCACGACACTGGCATTGTGGCCTGCAACCAGGTCAATTTCATCATCAGTGAGCTGGGTCATGTGAACACATTGCAGGCGTGGTCCAACCAGATCCAGTTGCTTGAGACGCGTCAGCGGGCGCATGCCATGGCTGTGCATGGACTCCTCTATTTCCTTCGCGTTCTCGTGGACGTGCATATGAATACCAAGATCCATTTCCTCTGCATACATGGCAATTTTCTGCAGAGGGGCATCCGATACTGTATAGGGTGCATGAGGGCCAAAAGCAAAACTTATTCGTTCGTGGTCGCGGTAGGCATCATGAAGACGCGTGCCTTTTTCAATGTATTCATTGGCTTCGCTTGCCCAAACAGTCGAGAAATCGAGGATCGGGGTATTGAGGCAGACGCGCATACCGGTGTCATTTGCAGCGGATGCGACCTGTTCCGGGAAAAAATACATGTCTGAAAAGCATGTAGTCCCTCCCAGCAGCATTTCGGCAATGGCCAGTTCAGTGCCATCACTGACAAACTGTTCGCTTACCCACCGGTCTTCTGCAGGCCATATCCTGTCCTGTAACCAGCTTTGCAAAGGTAGGTCGTCTGCATAACCGCGCAGCAGTGACATTGCGGCATGCCCATGTGCATTGATCAGTCCTGGAAGCAGTACGTGACCTTCAAGATCAATGATGTTTGCTGCACTGTAAAGGGTACTCAACTCGCTGACAGGTCCCACATCCACTATACGACTGCCACTGATCACGATGCCGTGGTTTGTCAGTATGCGGTCCTTGCTGTCCATCGGTATGAGCCATGTGGCAGTGATGAGCAGATCGACCCGGGTCTGTTGTGGATTGGTTGGGGAGATCATCAGAAAACAGGGCTTGGAGACAAGCTGGCGAGTATACAGACTCCATGCTAAAAGCTGTACCGTAAAGCAGGATGGATGGAGACATATTCAGGGAAAAATGTCTGGTTAGTGGATGCTAAAAATATTCCCCGATTCACTGTCGGCAACAGGGGCTTCTGTGCTAGAATCACAGTCTTGTTTGGGGGTAAAAAAAACATTATTTATCAATAGCTTGGATATGACAAGCAAGGCTCCTGAAACAGTCGTTTGCCAGGGGCCATCTTCCTCCCGGTTTTGTGGGTATTTCCAACCCTGAATCCTGGTAAATCCAGTGCCTGGACATCAGCCAGACAGGGGGAAGTTGCAGGTTTTCGGGGATGGCTGGAACAAGCCCATGAAATGTATTTTCACCTGTAAGCAGGATTCCCTTTGACACGACAGTATTGCAGGGCAGACATCAGGGAAATGAAACAGGGAAATGAAACAGGGAAAGATTCAGGAACGGTTGGCAGTATTGGTTGTATCACCCTGGAGCTTCCTTCAACGGGATTGGCCAGCAATGAGAAAGTGAAGGCATGACAGAAAACAACGAACAGATCCAGTCAGTCACCATTGAAAGCGAAATGCGACAGTCCTATCTGGACTATGCAATGAGCGTCATTATCGGCAGGGCGTTGCCGGATGTGCGTGATGGGTTGAAACCGGTTCATCGCCGGGTGCTCTTTGCCATGAGTGAGCTGTCAAACGACTGGAACAAGCCCTACAAGAAGTCTGCCCGTGTTGTAGGTGATGTGATTGGTAAATACCATCCTCACGGTGATTCTGCCGTATATGAAACCATTGTCCGCATGGCACAGGATTTTTCACTGCGCTATCCCCTGGTTGACGGACAGGGCAATTTCGGTTCTGTAGATGGTGATGCAGCAGCTGCCATGCGTTACACCGAAATACGCATGGAAAAACTCGCCCATGATCTGATGGCAGATCTCGATAAGGAAACTGTCGATTTTTCCGATAACTATGACGGTACGGAGAGAATTCCCGACGTCCTGCCTACCCGTGTACCCAATCTGCTCATCAATGGTTCGTCCGGTATCGCAGTTGGCATGGCCACGAATATTCCGCCCCACAATCTCAGGGAAGTGATCAGTGCGTGTGTTGCTCTCATGGAGTCGCCAGAGATCACAATTGACGAACTGATGGAGCACATCCAGGGGCCGGACTTTCCAACGGCTGCTTTCATCAATGGTCGTGGCGGTATTATCCAGGCCTATAGAGCCGGCAGGGGCAAAGTCTACATCCGCTCCCGCAATCATATTGAAACAGACTCCAAGTCTGGCAAGGAAAGCATTGTAATTACTGAAATTCCCTATCAGGTCAACAAGGCCCGGCTGATCGAACGAATCGCTGAACTGGTCAAGGAAAAGAAAATTGAAGGCATCACCGAATTGCGTGATGAGTCTGACAAGGACGGCTTACGGGTTGTCATAGAACTGCGCAAGGGCGAAGTATCCGATGTGGTTCTGAATAATCTTTATGCCCAGACCCAGTTGCAGGTTGTGTTCGGCATCAACATGGTAGCACTGATGGATGGGCAGCCACGTCTGCTCAACCTCAAGGACATGCTTGAAGCCTTCATCAACCATCGTCGGGAAGTGGTGACCAGAAGGACCATTTACCTGCTTAGAAAAGCCCGAGAAAAAGGCCACATTCTGGAAGGACTGGCAGTAGCGCTGGCCAATATTGACGAGGTCATCGAATTGATCAAGACCTCTCCCAGTGCGGCAGAAGCCAAGGAAAAACTGCTGGCCCGCACCTGGAAATCAGACAGTGTCGAGAAAATGCTTGCCGAAGCCGGCAAAGATGCCTGTCGCCCGGATGATCTGCCTGTTGAGTACGGATTGCACGAGGGCATGTACAGATTGTCGCCTGAGCAGGCCCAGGCCATTCTTGAACTGCGACTGCATCGCCTGACCGGACTTGAGCACGACAAACTGATCAGCGATTACCAGGAGTTGATCAGGCAAATCAGTGGATATCTGGATATTCTGGGTAACGAATCCCGCCTTATGGAAGTGATCAGACAGGAACTTGATGAAGTCAACAATACCTATGGTGATGCAAGACGTACCGAAATTGTTGCAACCCAGCATGATCTGACCATTGAAGATCTGATTACTGAAGAAGACAGGGTTGTAACGATATCTGCCGGCGGTTATGCAAAAACCCAGCCTTTGACAGACTACCAGGCACAGCGTCGCGGTGGCATGGGCAAAGCTGCAGCCTCAGTGAAGGACGAGGACTACGTTGAACAGCTGCTGGTAGCCAGCAGCCACGATACCCTGTTGTGCTTTTCAACATTGGGCAAGGTTTACTGGCTCAAGGTATACATGATTCCGCTGGCCAGCCGTACCTCTCGCGGCAAACCCATTGTCAATATTCTTCCTCTTGAAGAGGGTGAAAGTATTACCAGTCTGTTACCAATCAGGGAATATTCCGATCAGCACTATATCTTCATGGCAACAGCCAATGGTACGGTCAAGAAAACCGTACTCACTGCTTTTGCGAACCAGCGAAGTGTCGGCCTGAAGGCCATAGAGCTGGATGAAGGAGATGTCCTGCTCAAAACAGCGGTTACTGATGGCAACTGTGATGTGATGCTGTACAGCAGTTCAGGCAAGGCAGTGCGTTTCCATGAATCTGGTGTCAGGGCCATGGGGCGTGTCTCTCGTGGTGTGCGAGGTATTCGTCTGCAGGAAGGGCATGCCATGGTCGATATGATCATTCCCCAGGAAGGCGGACAGATACTTGCTGTGAGTGAAAACGGCTATGGCAAAAGGACTTCTGTAGATGAGTTTCCGGTAAAGGGCCGTGGCGGTCTGGGTGTCATCGGCATACAGGCAAGTGAGCGCAATGGTGCCATAGTCGGTGCACTTCAGGTGTCCGACGGTGATGAAATCATGCTTATTAGCGACAAGGGTACTCTGGTTAGAACCCGCGTGGACGAAATTTCCCTTCAAGGTCGGAATACCCAGGGTGTTCGTCTGATCAAACTCAAGGAAGGTGAAGTGCTTGTAGGCGTTGAACGTGTGGAAGAGCCCGAAGAAATAGAAGGTGCTCCGCTTGCAGGTGATTTGGTTGAAGAAACCGCTAATCCTCAAGCTGCCATGGAATCGGTCACACCGGATGATGATCAACTGTCCACGCCAGACCCTGATGAGCCGGCCCCGGACGATGATCAATAAAGATTCTGCCGGTGATGCACCACAAAGCACCATATCCTCGGGCAAAAATCCGGTTGTAGCGTATCTGGGGCCGGAAGGGACCTACACCCATATTGCTGCAAGGCAATGGTTTCCTGATGGAGCTACTTTGCTGCCTGCTGTGGATATCCATGAAATTTTCACTGCAGTTGAAAATGGACAGGCCAGCCATGGTGTCGTGCCTGTGGAAAATTCCATAGAAGGTTCTGTAACTGCCACCCTAGACCGCTTTTCAGGCTCCGATCTGAAGATTACTGCCGAACTGCTTTTGCCTATCAGGCATTGTTTGATGGCAAGAACGGGTACTTCACTTGCCGATATCCACAAGGTGGTTTCACACCAGCAATCGTTGGGTCAATGCAGACACTGGTTGCAGACAAAATTGCCGGGCATAGAACAACTTTCCGTAAGCAGCAATGCTGAAGCTGCCAGGCTGGCTTCGGAGCAACAGGGTGTGGCAGCTATTGCCGGTTCAACCGCATCCGTTTTGTACGGCCTGCAAATCCTTGCTGAAGGAATTGCAGATACTGAAGATAACACCACCCGGTTCCTGCTGCTCGAACGTACCAGCCACGCCCGGCCCAGCGGCTCGGACAAGACTTCGCTTTTCATGCTGACAACCAATACTCCCGGTTCCCTGTTCAGGGCGCTGGAACCTTTTCATCGCCACGGCGTCAACCTTAACAAACTCGAATCCAGACCTTCCCGCAAGGCAGCCTGGTCGTATTCCTTTTACCTGGATATAGAAGGTCATGCTGATGATGAAAAAGTCCGTGCCTCATTGCAGGAACTGGATGCCTTGTCGATAGAAGTGAAACTGCTGGGTTCCTATCCGACAGCAGGAGCACTCTGATGAGAAGTATTGAGGGCAGCAAAATAGTCATAGTCGGGCTTGGTCTGATAGGCGGTTCGCTGGCCCGTGCGCTGAAAAGTCGTAATAGCAAATGCCATATTACCGGCGTGGGTCGCAGGGCAGACATTCTGCAGCAGGCACTGGAATCAGGCAGCATAGATGCCTTCAGTACCAATGCGCAGGCAGCCTGCCAAGGTGCAGATATTGTGGTGCTGGCTGTGCCGGTGTTGAGCGTCGGGGATATATTACGGGAAATTGCACCAGTGCTCGGCAGCAATACCATCGTGACCGATGCAGCGTCGGTCAAGCAGCATATTGTTGACGTCGTGCATAAAGTGTTTGGCGGGATACCAGTGAATTTCGTCCCCGGTCATCCCATAGCAGGTTCTGAGCAGAGTGGCTTCGAAGCCTCGAGCGCCACGTTGTTCAACAACCGGAAAGTCATACTCACACCTCTGGATCATACCAGTGCTGAAGCGGTCTCACTGGTAAGTGGAATGTGGAAGGCAGCTGGTGCGCAGGTCCTGCAGATGGGTGTTGGCAGGCACGACGAAGTGCTTGCTGCTACCAGTCATTTGCCACATCTGTTGGCATTTGCACTGGTTGATACCCTTTCACAACAGGGTGAGAGTGAGGAGATTTTTCGTTATGCCGCAGGTGGACTACGGGATTTCACCCGTATTGCTTCCAGTGATCCGGTCATGTGGAGAGATATTTTCCTGACCAATGCCGAAGCTACCGTGGGCATACTGGACGAATATGTCAGTGACCTGCAAAAGTTGCGCAAAAACCTGCTTGCACAGGACGGAGAAGCCCTGATCGCCATGTTCAGGCGTGCCAACAAATCCCGGGCCAGTTTTCTTTGCATGTTACAGACAACAACTGAAAACCCGGACAAGCCCTGAAGAGCGGGCTACTGATTTCTACACTACCAAAACTCCGAGAGTCTATTGAAATGAATGAGCAGCATGATTTGGTTTATCTGGTTTCACCGGGTGGCACCATGGGAGGTGAGATTCGCGTGCCGGGTGACAAGTCCATGTCACATCGTTCCATCATGCTGGGTTCACTGGCCGAAGGAACATGTACTGTAGAGGGTTTTCTTGAGGGTGAAGACAGTCTTTGTACATTGCAGGCATTCCGCGACATGGGGGTGAAAATAGAAGGGCCAACTGCAGGAAAACTGGTAATTCATGGCGTTGGCCTGCACGGGTTGAAGGCACCGGCGGCACCGTTGTATCTGGGAAATTCGGGGACATCCATGAGGCTGCTGTCAGGTCTTTTGGCGGGGCAGTCTTTTGCTACGGTTTTGACCGGAGACAGTTCGCTGTCCAGGAGGCCCATGAACCGCGTTGCAAATCCGCTTCGCAGTATGGGAGCAGTTATTGATCTTGAGGCTGGTGGACTGGCGCCATTGAGAATTACTCCTGCAGCCCTGCATGGCATTGACTATGAAATGCCGGTGGCAAGTGCCCAGGTCAAGTCATGCATACTTCTGGCTTCCCTTTATGCGGAAGGCGAATCCCGTATAGTCGAGCCTGCCCCGTGCCGTGACCATACTGAACGGATGCTCAGGGGCTTTGGTTATGAAGTACAGACACATGGTAATGAGATCAGCATCAAGGGGGGTGGCAGCCTGAAGGCCTGTCACATAGACGTGCCGGCAGATATTTCCTCTGCAGCCTTTTTCCTCGTTGGTGCAAGCATCTGTCCAGGTGCTGATCTGGTCCTGAGGCATGTAGGCATCAATCCTACCCGTATCGGGGTTATCAATATCCTCAGGATGATGGGTGCTGATATTGAAATTGTCCGTGAGTATGTAGCCGGTGGTGAGCCTGTTGCAGATTTACGAGTTCGTCATGCACCACTACGGGGCATTCATATACCTGAAGATCAGGTACCACTGGCGATAGACGAATTTCCTGTGCTCTTTGTGGCTGCAGCCTGTGCAGAGGGCGAAACCGTGTTGTCGGGGGCAGAGGAGTTGCGGGTCAAGGAAAGCGACAGGATCCAGGCTATGGCCGACGGACTCGCAGTATTGGGAGTTGAGCACGAAGTCCGTCCCGATGGGATTGCCATACAGGGCATGGCAGGTCGTCCTCTCGGTAAGGGTACTGTAAACAGTCACGGTGATCATCGCATAGCGATGGCTTTTACGATTGCCGCGCTGCAGGCATCAGGTCCCATTGAAATTCTCGATTGCAATAATGTGGCGACCTCCTTCCCTGGTTTTGCTTCCCTGGTGCGTAGTTGCGGTATGAGTCTGGAGGAAAAATCCTGACCGGGGATTCAATCAAGGCTGAACAGATGACAGTACCTGTAATTACCATAGACGGACCCAGCGGCACCGGAAAAGGGACGCTTGCCAACAGTCTGGCCTCCATGCTTCGCTGGCATCTGCTCGACAGTGGTGCCTTGTATCGTATTGTGGCCGTAGGTGCTGAGTCCAGGGGCATAGCCAGGGATAATCTGACGGACCT
>JAURLQ010000051.1 GCA_030831125.1 Gammaproteobacteria bacterium | reverse complement strand
CGTTCAATGCGGCTCGTGCCAGCGAAACCAGAAAATCTTCTGTTGTTTTGAATTTGCGATTTTCTGTTTGCCATGCATCCTCAAGCCCAATGAGAGCTTCATGCACTGAAGGCAAATGTCCTTCTGTTGCGAGGAAAACCCGTTCTATTGTGGACACGGCTTCAGGTGGCGGATCATCGGCCACAAAGTGCATTACCAGTTTACGGGCTATATGTCTTGCGGTTGCAGGATGAGTGGCCAGATCTTTCAGTGCCTGTTCCCCCTGGCTGACACCTGACTGCCCGTATTTCTTCCCCAACAGGATCTGTGTGCCAGGTTCATGGAAAAGATTGCGGAACACAAACTGCCTGGAATTCTCCCTGTTGCTGCCAGCCCTGTTCTGATCAACAGACCATCCTGTGATCATGCGAGCCAGCGCAGTGACATCTTCCTGCGTGTAACCGCCATCGACACCGAGTGTGTGCAGTTCAAGAATCTCGCGGGCCAGATTTTCATTAAGCCCTCTTTCCCTGCGCCGTCCAATTGGTGAGTCCGGTCCTGCAGAAGCAGCATTGTCCAGATAGAGCAGCATGGCGGGATGCTGCTCCACAGCCAGGAGCAACCGCGCAAAGCTGCCATCCAGATTGCTTCTGATTGCCTCGTTTTCGTAGGCATAGCCCACATAGCCAAGCACCTGTTTGGCACCACCGCTTGCTTCAACAGTAAAATGATTGGACCAGAATCTTGCAAGGCGCTCTGCAAATGGCGCATCCGTTTCAATGGCAGCAAGCAGACGATTACGCTGCAGGGATACAGCCTGCTGCCTGTAGCTGCGAACAAGCTGTCTGAGCCCGGGCAGTCTTTCTTCATCAACTTGTACCCTTCTCTGCTCCCTGATGTTTCTCTGCATCTGTTGATTCGAAATCAACAGATCAGCTGCAGTTTCCATACCCTGCAAGGCCCCTGGAATTTCAGTTATGCGGGACAACTGCTGCTTCAGCCAACCGGCAGGATCATTCTCCACGACCGGGTATTCACCCGGTTTCATGCCCAAACCGAATTTATTGGCCGCAATCCAGGGAGATTCTTGTGCATTGGTCACTGTTATGCTCCGGCAAACATGCCTGTATTTCACATAACGCTCAAGCGGACAGGAGGTTGACTGCAAAATATGCCCGGGAGAGACAATTGCAGTGCAAATGCAGGCATAATATTCAATGATACCAGCCAGACAGGCCTGGCCCGGACACCCCACCAATTACAGTAAAACAGGACTTGCCGGAAACACAGAGCATGCAGAAACAGGCCCCCAGAGCAAAGAAAACTTCTGCCACAATCTCCACCAGCAGCAACAGGACTGTCAGCGGCAAAATCCAGCTGGGTAAGAACAAGCGTGACTCACAAACAGGAATTTTCCCGGGTACAGATACCAGCAAAAATACGCTTGCACTGATCATGCAGGCTCTTGGAAAGTCACCGGATGATATCTCCCTGCTCAAAAAAGCAGGCACCACCCTGATCGGCATGAGAGATTTCAACCCTGCAGTGGCACTCCTTGAGAGAGCCGAAAAACTCGCCCCAAAAGATGTTTCAATTCACAACAACCTTGCCATTTGCCACATGGAGCTGAAACAGTTCGAGCCTGCTGAAAAACATTTCCTTATTGCTGTCGGCCTGAATTCGTCACAGGCCATTACGCACTACAATCTGGGCAACCTCTACCATGTCAGGAAATTGTTCGACAAGGCACTGCACCATTACCAACAGGCCCTGGAGCTGAAGCCGGACTATTCGCAGGTTTACAACCATGTGGGACTGCTGCATCTTGCCAACCGGAATTTTCCTGAAGCCGGAGAAAACTTCAGACAATCTGTTGATCTGGACCCTGTATATGTACAGGCCAGATGGAATCTGGCAGTGCTTCATCTGATGCTCAGGAAATTCAAATCCGGCTGGCCGCTGTATGAACTTCGCTATCACCCTGATCTGCCCTCAAGTACAAACTGCAAGCCACCGGATATTGATTCCCCGATGTGGAATGGCGAGGACCTTACCGGGAAAACCCTGATGGTTTACTGGGAACAGGGCTTTGGAGACCAGATCCAGTACGCCAGATATCTGCCACTGCTGAAAAGCATTAAGTCGATCAAGAGGCTGATCGTTGTATGCAAACATGAAATCCTTGACGTGCTTGCATCTATAGCAGAAATCGATGTGCTTGTTGAGCACAAGCGTTACAGGAAGGATATCCATGAATCTGTCGATTTCTGGGTGTTTTTTGGCAGCCTGCCGCTGAATTTCATGGACATCCAGCCACTGCCACCAAAAACCATTCCCTATCTTTTTGCGAACCCGGCAAAGCAGATGGAATGGAAAGCAAGAGTGCCTGCTTCGGGATTCAGGGTTGGTCTGGTCTGGAAAGGCAACCCGGGTTTCACACACGATGCCACTCGTTCACTGCCCTCCGTAAGGCTTTTGGCACCACTGTGGCAAATTGCCAATGTGTCGTTCATCAGTCTGCAGAAGGGTGCCGGAGAAGCAGAAGCTGTCAAACCTCCCCGGAACCAACCCTTGACCAATCTGGGCAGCGACATCAGGACTTTTGGCGATACCGCAGCAATACTGACCCAAATTGACCTGCTGATTTGCACAGATACTGCAGTAGCCCATCTTGCCGGCGCTTTGGGTGTGCCCACCTTTCTCATGCTGAAATATTCTGCAGACTGGCGATGGGGCGAGAAAGAAAAGCGCAGCTACTGGTAT
>JAURLQ010000050.1 GCA_030831125.1 Gammaproteobacteria bacterium | reverse complement strand
TTCAAAGCGGCTGGTATAGAGCGCTTCGTATCCTGTGTCATATTGCCCGCGGAAACGAGCGATGGATTCGGCAGGCGCTTGCAGTGGCCAGTGTGGAGCTGTGTAGGCCAGCCATGCGAAAAACGGTTTGTCGTCATCGCGATCCTCTTCAAGATACTGGAGCATGCGCTCGGTATAGAAACGCGTGGAATAGAAATCTTCATCAACATTCACCAGTTCATCGCCATCACGGTAATTGGCATTCTGCGGGCCTCGCCAGTCCCAGGGGCCCAGATGGGCAGCGCCATCGAGTGAAACGAAGGCCTTTTTGAAACCCCTTGCCTGCGGACCGGTTTCCACATCCATGCCCAGATGCCATTTGCCGGTCATGTAGGTGTTGTATCCGGCATCCGACAGCAGATCTGCCAGGGATGCCACCCTGAAATTAAGGTATCCGGCATAGCCAGGCCTGTTCATGTGTTCAGGGCGCCTCGGACCTCCCATCACGCCCAGGCCGGCTACATGGGAGTCGGTGCCAGACATCAACATGGCGCGAGTGGGAGAACAGGCGAGCCCGGAATGAAAGTCGGTCAGCAGCATGCCACTGGAAGCAAGCATGTCGAGGTTGGGAGTCGGGATTTCGCCGCCGAAGATGCCGAGATCGCTGAAACCCAGATCATCAGCCACGATGAGCAGGATATTGGGTCGTTGCTGTGTGGCACCGGAAGCGGATGCTTCGATGGCTGCCGGCTCCTGACTACAGGCTGCAAGCGCCAGCAGTGGAATGAACAGCAAGGAGAGCAGTGGTCTTTTTTGACAGGTTTGTTGCGGCATGGAGAATCTCCCGAGCTGGATTTTCTGCCAGTATCTCCAGGTGCCGCTTCACCGGGATTCATTGGCAATCAGGCTTGTCACCGGGTAAGCCGGGCTGCCTGGTATTGTTGTTTTGAAACAGACAGGAACTGCATTACCTTACCCGAGCCGGGTTGCATTACACAAGCACCAGTCTTGAAAACACCGGACATTCAGTCTAACTTTCAGGCAGTTTTCCACACGGACCAGCTTATGTCAGAAGTCACTGCTGCAGAAAATATCAATGCAGGAGAACGTACCATATTCGGCCATCCACGTGGTCTGGTAATTCTCTTCTTTACCGAGATGTGGGAGCGGTTTTCCTACTACGGGATGCGTGGTCTGCTGATCCTGTACCTGACCCAGCATTTCCTGTTTTCCGATGAACGCTCCACGGTCATTTATGGTGCCTATACTGCGCTGGTGTATGTAATGACCATAATCGGCGGTACTCTAGCAGACAGATATCTGGGCTCGCGCAAGGCTGTTACTTTCGGGGCAATACTGCTGGTGCTGGGTCATTCCGGTATGGCCTTCGAAGGTGGCGGTTCCAGACAGATCATGGCATTCAACGGCAGTGAATATCAGTTGACCCTTGACGGCAGGGGAGGGGATGCCAACCAGATTGTGGTTTCCGCACAGGGACAATCCAGGATCAGTTTCAATGAAGGTGCCACCACCATGATAGTGGCAGATCCTGCAGCAGTTGGCCTGCCTCCCACCATAGCGGTAAATGCCTACACCACCCGAGTTGAGACGGAAACTCTCTATACCAACATACTTTATCTTTCACTGGCCCTGATCATTGCCGGTGTCGGATTCCTGAAAGCCAATATTTCCACCATAGTCGGTGCACTCTATGGATTTGGTGACAAGCGCCGCGATTCAGGTTTTACCATTTTCTACATGGGCATCAATCTGGGTGCATTTCTGTCGTCCATTCTTTGTGGCACGCTGGGTATAGCATTCGGGTGGAAATACGGTTTCGGTCTGGCCGGTATCGGCATGGTGGCGGGCCTGATCATTTTTCTCCGTTACCAGGATTGGCTGGAAGGAAAAGCCGAACCACCGGATGCCGGAAGGCTGAAAGAGAAAGTGCTGGGGCCGGTTACGCTTGAAAATGCCTGCTATCTCGCAGGTCTGGGCATCATTGCTGTTTCCATGCTGCTGGTCATGAATGCCCATCTTGTTGAGGAAGCCTATGTCGGCCTGCTTGGCATCATTATTTTCATTGTGCTTGTAACCTATGCCTTCACCAGCTGCCAGGGTGAGGAAAGAGGTCGCATGCTGGCGGGAATCTATTTTACACTGGCGCAGATTCCCTTCTGGGCACTGTTTGAACAGGCAGGATCTTCACTAAACCTGTTTACCGACCGTCTGGTCGACAGAAGCATCATGGGTTTGAGTGTTCCGGCTCCTGTATTCCAGGCGCTCAACGCAATGTATATCGTGATTTTTGCGCCGATAATGGCCTGGCTATGGGTGGCGCTGGCGCGCAAAAAACTCAATCCACCAACTCCGGTAAAGTTTGCACTTGGTGTATTCATGGCAGGGCTTGGCTTCCTGTCGCTGGTGGCCGGCATGAAGGTGTCTGGCAGCGATGGAATGACTGCAGTTTATTTCATCTTTCTGATTTACTGGATCCATACCATAGGGGAACTGATGGTTTCGCCTGTTGGCCTTTCGGTTGTGACCAAGCTGGCTCCTGCAAGAGCAGTGGGCATGACCATGGGGGCCTGGTTCCTCTACAGTGGGTTGTCCAATTATCTGGCGGGTGTTATCGCATCTACCACAGGTGCAGAAACCATTGGAGGTCAGCTGGCTGATACCGCAGCGGCCAAAGCCACTTATATAGGCGTCTATTCCCAGGTGGGGTATATTGCCATGGGTATAGCTGTGCTCATGTTGCTCATCTCGCCAGTAATCAGGAAAATGATGCACGGGGCGGATTGAGCAGGTTTATTCAATACACATCACAGGAGGGAGTAATATCATGTTGTTACGAACCAGGTTGAAGTGTCTTTTGTTTGCTGGTGCGTGTTTACCTGTTTTTTCAGCTTCAGCACACCATGGTTGGTCGTGGTATGGCAATGAGCCTTTCACACTTACAGCTGTAGTCGTGGAGAAACAGTTCGGCAATCCGCACGACAGGATGACTGTGCGGGCAGACGGTCAGGAATGGAACCTGTTGTTGAGTCCGCCTTCACGCAGTCGGCGTGCAGGCTTTACCGGGGACAATGTTGAAGTGGGCGATACGATTACGGCTTTCGGACATCGGCGTGCATCGGGAGACCTGTTCGAGATGAAGACAGAGCGTCTGCAGGTTGGAGACACGCTGTATAATCTTTACCCTGATCGTGATTAGTTGAAATACGAAGCTGAACTTTTTGGGTGAAGGCTGGTTTGCAATTATGGTTTTCGCGACACGCCGTAAATACATCCCTGTAGGCTCGGCTGCGGCTCCATGTCGCAGATGGTCTCTCAAACCATAACTGAAAACCAGCCCCAGCCAGTATCTCCCTGAATTCATATGGAGAAACTGCCCATAAATTGACTGACCAGACAGACCTCTTTGAGGTCTGTTCCTTTTTTACATATGGAGTATTCATGAAAGAAGTACTGGAAACCTACTACAAGGCCTTCAATGCCGGTGATTATCAAGGCATGCTTGAGCTGCTGACTGATGATGTACTGCACGAACCAAGTCAAGGCACACCCCGGCAGGGCAAGGATAAATTCCGTGAATTCCTGTCCCATATGGAAGCCTGTTACAGCGAACAGGTCATCGATCCGGTGTTCATGTTCAATGCAGATGCCTCCCATGGCGCAGCCGAGTTCATGCTCAAGGGCACCTATCTGGCAACCGACAACGATCTGCCGGCAGCAAATGGTCAAACCTACAAGTTGAGAGTAGGCACTTTTTTCGAATTCAGGGACAACCGGATCAGCCGGGTCAGCAACCATTACAACCTGCCATCATGGCTTGAGCAGATTGGTGCCTGACCAGCCGGCTGCCCTGGCAGCTTGAGGCACACCATATTCAAACCGTGTCACTGTTTGCAGGTTCTTCAGAGGCTGGTAGTGTCCTGGTTTGAAAAAAGACCATCAAATTTGGCTGGATTGCAGTAATATTTTTCGCGACACGCCGTGAACCCATCCATGGGGTCTCTACTCCGGCTCCCTGCCGCAGGCGGTCGCTCAAGCTGTTACTGCAATCCAGCATCAGCAAGAATCTCCGATAATTCAAACTGAGACACTACCCAGAGGTTCCCTAACTTCAATTGGTAGCGGTAATGGGGTTATTATCCGGACTCGCGCCAGAGACCGGGTGCCTGTTGTCGACAGACAGGAGCCGGCTGGTAATAACACGCCGGAACGCAATGTCAGGAGTCCTGGAATGGGAACCATCATCACGCTAGTCATCCTTGCAGTAATTGTCTTCATGGTCATCGGCATTTACAACAGGCTGGTGGCGCTCAAGAACCGTTACGAAAACGGATTCTCACAGATAGAGGTGCAACTCAAGCGCCGCTACGATCTGATCCCCAATCTGGTTGAAACAGCCAAGGCCTATCTTTCGCATGAGCGGGAAACACTGGAGGCGGTAATTGCTGCCCGCAATCAGGCAGCCAATGGCCTGGCCGCAGCTGCAGCCCAGCCCGGCAACCCCAGAGCGATGACAGATCTCAGTAAGGCCGAGGGGATGCTTACCGGCGCGCTCGGGAGATTGAATGTGGTGGTTGAAGCCTATCCTGATCTCAAGGCCAACCAGAACATGATGCAGTTGAGCGAGGAGCTGACAAGCACTGAAAACCGGGTGGCATTTGCACGCCAGGCTTTCAATGATGTGGTAACTGAATACAATACCTACCGACAGACTTTCCCGCCAGTGGTATTTGCCGGCATGTTCGGTCATCCGACCAATGCCAGTCTGCTGGAGTTCGAGGATCATGAACAAATCCAGCAGGCCCCCAAAGTCTCGTTCTGATGAAAAGATTTCCCTGAGCATTTCAGGGGCATGCACGTGAATTTTTTTGAACATCAGGACAGAGCCCGACAGTCGACCAGAGTGCTGGTATTGCTGTTTTTTACTGCTATTGCCAGCCTTGTGCTCATTACCACTTTTCTTGTGGCTGCAGTGATTGCCGTTTCACAGGAAAATGCCGAAGCTGGCATGAATCCTGACTTCATGGGCTCCGATATCTTTCTCGGAGTCAGCGTGCTGGTTGTGGCAGTGGTGCTGCTGGGTACTTTTTATCGGCAGATTCAACTACGTGGTGGTGGCAGGACCGTTGCAGAAAGTCTTGGCGGTAAACTGCTCAGTCCGGACTCCCGCAATGCTGATGAGCGCAGAATCCTGAATGTCGTAGAGGAAATGGCCATTGCCTCAGGTGTGCCCGTTCCACAGGTATTTCTGCTCGAAGACAGCAGCATCAATGCTTTTGCAGCCGGGTATACGCCGCAGGATGCGGTTATCGGCATTACACGCGGTTGCATGGAGCTGCTTGATCGTGATGAGCTGCAAGGCGTTGTGGCACACGAATTCAGCCATATTTTCAATGGCGATATGCGTCTCAATATAAAACTTATCGGCTGGCTTTACGGAATTACTGTCATCGGGCTCATCGGCTATCACCTCATGCGCAGTGGCGCCTGGCGTGGGATGCGCAACAGCAGGGACAATCGTGGTGGTCTGGTGATGTTGGGTCTCGGACTTGTTGTGGTAGGTTATGGAGGCACTTTTTTCGGTAGCCTTATCAAGGCAGCGGTGAGCCGGCAAAGGGAATTTCTGGCTGATGCATCTGCTGTGCAGTTCACGAGAAATCCGGCAGGTATTGGCAATGCCCTGAAAAAAATCGGCGGCTGGAGCGAAGGGTCGATGATCAGGTCAGTGGGTGTCTCTGAAGTGAGCCATATGCTGTTCGGGCAGGGCGTAAAGGCCGGGTTTACCGGGCTGATGGCCACCCATCCACCCTTGTCTGACCGGATCAGGCGTATCGAGCCGAAATGGGATGGGCAGTTTCTGCAGGCGCACAGGGAAGAGCTTGCAAAGATAAAAGCCAGGGAAAGTGCAAAAGGAAAACCGGGCAATGCAGGCGGTATAACAGGCCTGGGCGGCCTTGTTACCGCCGCAGGTGTCATTGACAGTATAGGCGATCCCTCACAGCAGCATCTGGACATAGCCCGGGATACGCTTGCCCTGCTCCCGCAGCGGATAGTTGATGAAGCCCACACTACCCTGGGTGCATGCCTTTTGATGCACAGCCTTGTTGTTTCCTGCTCCGATGAAGCCATTGCCGACAAGCAGATATCGATACTGCGTAAAGTCCTGGGTGAGAACACTTTCAATCAGTTCAGCAGCATTCACAGCATTGTTGCAGGTCTCAACCGTGAGATGTATCTGCCACTTGTGGAAATGGCCCTGCCGGCCCTCAGGCAGTTATCAACACCGCAGTACGGGACTTTCATGCAGCACTTGCAGGCGCTTATTACCAGCGACTCGCAGATTTCCCTGTTTGAATGGTGTCTGTCCCGAATGATCAGACACAATATGGATAGCGTCAAAGCCATTGGCAACAGGAAGCTGGATGCATGTGCCAACGATTGCGCAGAGCTGCTCTCGGCCTTTGCCTGCGCTGGTCATACATCGGCAGAAAGTGCAGAAGCGGCTTTCAATGCAGGTCTGGTTTTGCTTAAGCAGAAGGGCTCATTAAAACTCGAATGGCGAGCGCATCCGGATCAGAAAATGCTCGATCGTACACTTGGTGTATTACAGAAAATCGCGCCGCTACAGAAACCCTTGCTGCTCAAGGCAATAGTGGCATGTATAGAACATGATGGCGAGATCAGGACAGAAGAGGGAGAATTACTGAGGGCGGTCGGGTCAATACTGGATTGCCCGATACCGCCATTCAGGATTCCACGCTGATCATTCCAGGTTCTGTACCAACTGATCGAATACATCCGAAAAAAACTGCAGCGCCTGCGGCGAAGGAACCTGCATGGTTTCAGGGGTGACTTCATTGCCCAGTATAATCACATTCCCCACTTCATCCGAACGGTAGGCAGGCCACGCAGGCAAACCGGCAGTATTCGGATTGGTGCTGGCAGCAAATCTCAGCCAGTAGGAAGACATGGTGTCGGCCAGTGTCCTGTCGGTATCAGTCCACCTGGGATTCTGCTCGCTCTGGTTGAACATGTATGGCAGTTCGGCCACGTGGGCTGCACCGGTGGCCTCCTGACCGGGAGGCACGCGCGTAAAGTGGTAGACATAGGCACCAAGGCCTCTCTGCCCCTGACGCAAAGCCAGATTGCGCATCACCCAGGCCATTTCATCGTTGAAAGCCTGCTTGTAGGCGGCATTGGCTTCCTGGTCATTTGATGCCGGGTAAAGCCCGAAAAAGCGCCCAGCCAGCGCGCCGTATTTGTCTCGTGCCCAGGCCTGCAGCTCGGCAAGGGTTTGCGGGCCGGGACCAAAGGCCAAAAAGTTTGCCTCATCACTGTTGGATCCCACCAGCACATCCACAGGTTGATGAGCATTTTCGGCATAGGTCAGCGATGCATCACGGGGCAGAAACCAGCCATCCACATTGATCTGGCCATTGGCAGGAAAATTTTCCAGTATTTCCTGCGCAGAGGCTGCTCGGAGATCACCCAGGGACCTGGCGCCGAAGGCCTGCGCCTGCGCCACACCTGCAGCTTCATGTTCAGCCAGTGTAAGTTGTGCGGATATGCCCAGCCCCATCCATCCACCACTTTGCATGATGGCCCTGTGTATGAGCCCTGCGCTGAGGGGAGAAGCCAGCATGTTGGCTACAGCATTGGCGCCTGCCGACTCTCCTGCAAGGGTCACATTGATGGGGTCTCCGCCAAAGGAAGCGATGTTGTCATACACCCATTCAAGTGCCCTGATGATGTCGAGCATTGCATAGTTGCCGGAACTGCCGGCTTCGGATTCCGCTGTCAGTTGTGGGTGGGCAAAAAATCCGAAGCTGCCGAGTCTGTAATTGAGCGTTACTACCACTGCTCCCTTGGCTGCCAGTTTGGCGCCGTCGTAGCGGGCGTCTGAACCCGAACCTGAAGCAAAGGCTCCACCGTGCAGCCAGACAAAAACA
The DNA here is from genome assembly GCA_030831125.1 of Gammaproteobacteria bacterium. Classification (GTDB taxonomy): domain Bacteria; phylum Pseudomonadota; class Gammaproteobacteria; order Pseudomonadales; family Pseudohongiellaceae; genus CAILUG01. The sequence goes on along the minus strand of JAURLQ010000050.1, from coordinate 12,643 downwards.
GGCAGATTAACGCCGGGCTCATCAGCCGGAGTCCATACGTTGAGGTACAGACAGTCCTCGCTGGTCAGGGGCTGGTCGGCGCCGGGAGTGAATCCTCCCTGTACGCAGCGGGGCGCAAAGGTGCTGGCTTGACGAACGCCTGCCCAGGATGCAACCGGCTGTGGCGGGCGCCAGCGGTTCTGGCCAACAGGTGGTGCGGCAAAGGGAATGCCGCGGAAAACGGTAATGTTGTTCTCGATGGCTTCCCCTGAGAGCAGTCCGTCAAGTGTACTGACGGGTTGGGGAAGCGCCGATAAAACTGCAGGACTGCACAGTAACAGTGTCAGGCTGGCAATAAGGATGCGCATGGATACAACACTCCCTGGTCTTTGGTATCTCTGTCGGTTGACAGGATACATTCTTGGCAGAGCTTCCCTAGAGCAACCCTGCATACAAGAGTACGCAGTAAAGCACTTTGCTCATCAGGTGAAGAATCTGGTCTGTATGAATACTGTAGCGCTTCAGGCATTTGCCGATATCAATAAGGCCGTGCAGTAGGTTTCCAGCAGTGCCAGCAGTATTGAGCCTGTGATGATATAGACAATCCCTGCATGGGTGAGGGCATGGGCGCTGAGCCAGCATTGCCAGCCGGGAAAGCCTTCTCCGAATTCGGCACGCAGGTCGTTACGGGGATTCTTGCCGCGACTCATGGCCGGTGGCTGCAGGACGAAATCGCCCACTGCATGGCCAATCATTAACTGGAAAAAGAGGACAAGCAATTCCATTATCAATTCTCGTTATCACCAGCCATTTCCCTTGGCCGGTCCTGTTTTGTCCGGATTATCCCTGAAATTGCGCAGCATTCAAACCAGGGGTTCAGCGCAGCCTCAAGCAGGCGCTGGTCTGGTTTGATTATCCCCAGTTACTTTGGTATTGCGACTTGGCATTATTGTTTCTTCGACACGCCGTAAACCCGGCCCAGCCATTCGGCCAAGCCGAACGTCGCTCCACCTCACGCAAAGCTTTGCTTTGCATGCGCTCGGTTCCACCCATGGGGGCTCGACTGCGCCAGCACGCCTTTTGCCTGTTCAGTCGTGATTCAGTCGGTTTCAACTACAGTGGCACCGTTTCCAACAAGAAGGAGCAGGTCATGAGAATCCTGACCAGAACAGCAGTGGCATTGAGTCTGACTACCGGATCGCTGGTTGTCGGCGCAGCAACTTCCTATGAAGAAGCCGATGTGCTGACTGTAACCCCGATCTATCACATGATTGAGGTTTCCACCCCCACACAGCAGTGCTGGGAGGAAGAAGTGGTGCGTCGTGAGTCCTGGCGTGAACGGGATTCTGCCACTCCATCCATTCTGGGAGCGGTAATCGGTGGCGCCCTGGGCAATGCCGTTGGTCATCACAAGCGTAACAAGCAGGTTGGTGCAGTGGTTGGTGCCATCCTGGGCAGTTCCATTGCCAGAGACATTACCAGAGTGGAAAATAATTCCACATATATTGATACTGTGGAGCGTTGCAGGACTGTCCATGACCGTTACCAGGAAGAGAAACTGGTTGGTTATGATGTTGTGTATAGCTACAATGGTGCACAACACAAGGTACGCATGCCTGAAGATCCGGGTGCAACCGTTCGTGTCAGGGTAAATGTGGAGCCTGTGCTTTAAATTCCCCATGTTCCCTGTATTATCCAGCTTAATTACTTTCCGGTATTGGTGCAGGGCCATGTACACCCGCTTCCTGTTCATCTTGTTTCTGCTTACTTCTGCCTCAGCCCTGCAGGCTGCCAGTCAGGAACCACCGCAGGTCCCGGTGCAGAATAATCTGAGAACCAACCAGCTCTCTCAGGATGCAGAGCCACCTGTCACGCGCAGGCAGGCCTCGGATATTGCCCGGGACCGTTTTGGTGGCAGGGTGCTCAGTATCCGGATGGATAAGGGGCAATGGCGTATGCGTATGGACCAGGAAGGTACCGTCTTTGATGTGCTGGTCAATGCCAGTTCCGGTGAAGTATCCCGTCCTTCTGAATAGGCTGTCTGTCCGGGTCCTTGCATACTCCGGCCACATCAGCACCCCGAAAGGAAATCCGAGCGAGAGAAATCCTGATGCGTTTGCTTGTAATAGAAGATGAAGACCTGCTCAGAGCAAGACTTGTAAAAGCGCTGGAAGACAGCGATTACATTGTTGACAGCGCCAGCGATGGCAAGACCGGTCTGTTTCATGCCACAGAATATGATTATGACGCCGCGATTATCGATCTGGGTCTGCCGGAGCTGGATGGCCTGAGTGTCATCCGCCAGTTACGTGATCAAGGCAAGGTTTTTCCGATTCTGATTCTGACGGCAAGGGACAACTGGGCAGACAAGGTAGAAGGGCTGGATGTAGGTGCTGATGACTACGTGGTCAAACCTTTCCAGATTGAAGAGATCCGTGCCCGTCTCAAAGCCTTGCTCAGAAGGGCTGCCGGATTTGCAAAACCGAAGCTCGAATTTGATGGCCTGAGTCTCGACATATCTGCGCGAAGACTGCTGGTTGCTGGTGTTGAGGTTGAGCTTACCGCGTATGAATACAAGGTGCTTGAATACCTGATGCTGCATCCTGGCAAGGTGGTTTCCAAAACCGAACTGACGGAACATCTTTACGATCAGGATCATGATCGCGACAGCAATGTTCTGGAAGTATTCATTCGCCGTCTGCGCCAGAAACTGGATCCGGATGAAACCCTCAAACCCATCGATACCATCAGGGGACAGGGTTACCGATTCAATGTCCCGCCAAGTGCATGAAGCTCCCTATTCCCTGCGCAAACGCCTTGTCATGGCGTTTGGGTTGCTGCTGATACTGTTTCTCGGTCTGGCAGGACTTGTCCTTGATCAGGCCTATCAGGAAGGTGTTGAAGCTGCCGTTGCCGAGCGACTTCAACTGCATGTATATGCCCTTATGGGTGTGGCAGAACCTGAGGATGAAGGCTTTTTTCTCCCTGATCTTGAAGAGGCCAGATTTTCCCAGATCGACTCCGGGCTATATGGCTTCATTTTCAACCGTGACGGCAGGGAGCTCTGGCGCAGTCCTTCTGCATTGAACTTCAATCTTGCAGACACAGGTTTCATGCCAGGCCTGCCCCCCAGAGGTGAAACAGAATATGGCAGTCTGTTCACTGCTGAACAGGGGCAGCTGGCCCTGGCCAGTTACGGCACTTACTGGGAAAACCGTGACGAATCCTACAGTTTTGTTGTCTTTGAATCCTCTGCACCAACCGCAGCCCAGATCAGGGAGTTCAGGTCGAATCTTTATCTTTGGTTTGGTGCACTGGGAGTATTTCTCTCCATTGCCCAGTACCTGCTGCTGCGCTGGGGAACCTTCCCGCTGATTGAACTGGCAGAAGATGTATCCGGTATCGAGGCTGGCGAACGGGACCAGTTGCAGGGGAGTTACCCGAAGGAACTGCTGACAGTAACCCGCAACCTCAATCTCTTGATCCGTAGTGAGCGCGACCGGCAGAGCAAATATCGCAATACACTTGAAGATCTGGCCCATAGCCTCAAGACCCCTTTGGCAGTGCTCTCGACAGCCTTGCAGGAATCTGCCCAGGCTCAAACACTCAGTGAACAACAGCGCCAGGAAATGGCGGAACAGCTTGAAAGAATGGACCAGATTGTTTCCTGGCAATTGAAACGTGCAGTCAAAAGCAATCATAACCAGTGGCTGGCCAAGCCTGTCAGCGTGAGCCCTCTGATTGAAAAGATCCTTTCTGCCTTGCAGAAAGTGTATCGTGACAAGAATATAAATCTGGAAACCCGACTGGATGAGCACTCGGTATTTCATGGAGAGAAAAGCGATTTGATGGAAATCTGTGGCAACCTGCTCGATAACGCCTTCAAATACTGCTCATCAAGCGTGATGGTCAGGGTAAGTGGCAAAGGCAGAAGTCTGCTGATTGAAGTCAATGACGATGGTCCTGGCATCGATGAAGGCAAGCGTCACTGGGTACTTGAAAGAGGTGCCAGGGCAGACACGGCCAAGAGCGGACAGGGGATTGGTCTCGCCATGGTGGTTGATCTGGTGAGTGCCTACAACGGTGAAATCAGGATAACAACCAGTTCGCTGGGTGGGGCTGCGGTTTCTGTGAGGTTTGGCAAGAAGGGTGCAGACTCTGTCAGTAACGTAGCCTGACAGGAACCGTTACGGCATGACTCCCCCTCAGTATTTTTGCTTTATCCTCCGGGTTTTCCTGTAAAAAGACCGGAACCGGAGCGAGGAAGCAGCCATCTCCCAATAACTGCCACCCTGATGGGGTGCTCCGGCTCCGGTCAGTCTGGACCACACACCAGGAGCTCTTCAAATCCGGTCAGACATTCTGTTCAGGAAATTTCCTGTCAGAAATTACATCTTGTTGCCGGCACTTCAATTCTGTGTTCATTGCCCAGACGGTCAGTTTCACGCTCATAACAGCGGCCGAAGCGATCCCTGAGAAAACTTTTCCCGGTCCGTACCACATTGCTTTCAATTACACGTATGATGGGGCTGTTGTTGATCCAGGTGTTATTGATTACTACAGGTCTGTTGTTTCCGTGATTGTTGTAATAGGGGATGCTGTTGCGGTTGATGAAGCCCAGTGAGGGATTGAAAATGAACTGACTGGTACTGTTGTAGCCGCTATTGTAACGATTGCGGTAAGTCGGCAGGCTGCTGCCAATGCTGATGCCTACCGACCAGGTGTCTGCCCTGCCGCGATTGAAACCTGAATGCTGGCCTGCCCAGCCCCGGTTAAAGCCCCTGTTGAAGTCCCGGTGATCTGCCAGGGCAAGTGTGGTGCCCAGAAGCAGGCATATTGTAATCAGGATCCTGATCATGACTTTCTCCTGTGTGGCTATTCTTCTGTATTGAAAGTCTAGGTTCGGGACACTTAACACGACCTGAATCCGGATGTGGGCGCACAAGCATGCCCCTGCGCACACAGATCAGGCGTGTCGTATGAGTTATCCATATTCTGTCTTTCAACCTCTGAATTCCGAACGGGCGCATGCCAGTGCGCCCGTCATTTCAACGCAAACGGGGGGCGTGTGCTGTGCCTTGATCGGGCAGGGACAATAATCAATTGTGTGGTACGTGGATTTGCCGGGAAAAAGTGGGGTATCCTCGACGAATTGATTTACAGAGGGGAAAAACATGCATACGGGAAGATTTCTGCTGGCTATGGCAGGTGGCCTGATATTGACAGCTTGTGGTCCTGGTGAAGAGGCGGCAGCGCCACAGGCAGTGGTAGCCGACAGCATGCAGGCGCAAGCAACAGCTGTTGCCGGACCTGCAGCCGTTGATTTCGAGCGTCTGCTTGCAGCCGACCAGGAGCCACAACAGTGGATGTCAGTCGGACGTACCTACAGCGAACAGCACTACAGCCCTCTCACTGGCATCAACCGTGACAATGTCGCATCTTTGGGCCTTGCCTGGTATGTGGATTTCAATATCCCCCGCGGTCAGGAAAGCACTCCACTGGTGGTGGATGGGGTCATTTATGTCACGACAGCCTGGAGCAACGTGCGGGCCTATGATGCGGTTACCGGTGAAACCATCTGGGAGTTCGACAGTCAAGTGTCACGAGACTGGGGCGTACGTGCCTGCTGCGATGTGGTAAACCGGGGCGCAGCCCTTTGGAACGGAAAGGTTTTTGTCGGCACCATCGACGGCCGCATGATTGCGATTGATGCAGAAACCGGCAACAAGGTCTGGGAAACCGATACCCTGATTTCCCGTGAACTTTCCTACACCATTACAGGAGCTCCACGCATCGTCAAAGGCAAAGTGATAATAGGCAACGGCGGGGCAGAATATGGCGTGCGTGGCTATGTTACTGCCATGGATACCGAAACAGGTGAAATACTCTGGCGCTTCTATACGGTGCCCGGCAATCCTGCGGACGGATTTGAAAACGACACGATGCGTATGGCTGCTGAAACCTGGAATGGAGAATGGTGGAAACTTGGCGGTGGCGGTACGGTCTGGGATTCCATGGCCTACGACCCTGAGCTCGATCTGCTGTATATCGGTACAGGCAACGGCTCTCCCTGGAACCAGGACATTCGCAGTCCGGGTGGTGGGGACAACCTGTTTCTCTCTTCCATTGTCGCGCTTGATCCTGATGATGGTTCGTATGTCTGGCACTACCAGACCACACCGGGAGAAACCTGGGACTACACTGCAACCCAGCCCATCATGGTGGCAACCTTGCCAATAGAAGGGGTGGATCGCAAGGTGGTTATGCAGGCTCCCAAAAACGGATTTTTCTATGTGCTGGATGCAGCAACCGGCAGCTTTATCTCGGCGCAGCCTTTCGCAACAGTCAATTGGGCCACTGGTATAGACCAGGAAACCGGCCGACCCATCGAAAATCCTGCTGCCAGATTCGACCAGACGGGCCGGGCTTTTGCCGTACAGCCGGGTCCGGGTGGTTCACATAACTGGCACCCGATGGCGCTGGACCCCGAAACAGGTATGGTTTACCTGTCGGCCACAGACAGCTCCTTCATCTATGCTTACGACAGGAATTTTGATCCCGATCCGCTCACCTCCAATCTCGGTGTGGATCCGGCAGCCGGAGCGGCAGAACTGGGACCGAATGCCACTGCTGATCTGGCCAGTGGTACCTATATGGTGTCGTGGAATCCTGTAACGCAGGAAGAAGGCTGGAGAATTCCCGGAGCATCAGCCGGCATGCTTGCTACAGGCGGGGGACTGGTTTTCAAGGGAGGGCGTAATGGTCTGGCTGCCTATGATTCTGCAACCGGTGCCGAACTGTGGACATCACTTGATACGCAGACAGGCATAGTGGCAGCGCCGGTAACCTATGAAATTGATGGGGAGCAGTACATTGCTGTTGTTGCCGGCAGATCCAGCTCCAATTACTACGCGCCTGATTATTCCAGACTACTGGTATTCAGGATGGGGGCCGATCTGCAGCTGCCACCTGAAATTTCCTGGACACCGCCACAACTCGACCCACCACCATCGGTAGCTGATGCAGAACAGATAGCGAGAGGGGAAAATCTCTACCTGGATAACTGCTGGATCTGTCACGAAACGCCGGGTAATGCCGGCGGTGTGGGGAGAAGGGGCCTGTTCCCTGAGCTGGTGCTTTCACCGGCGCTGGCGAGTCCTGAATTGTTCAATGCAATTGTGATTGATGGTGTCCGCTCGCAGAATGGTATGGTTTCTTTTGCCAATGTGGTTGATGCGCAGGGCGCTGAAGATCTCAGGGCCTACCTGATTGAGCGCGCCAATATCACGCTGCAGGCGAGACAGAGAAACTGACGCTTTTGCCAGGTGCCCCCGTGCTTTCATATATGCACGGGGAATACCTGCCTATTGTGGAATCAAACCGGTAAAAAGGTGCAGTAGCAGTCTTGACAGTCATTTCCATACATATTCCGAAAACAGCCGGAACGTCTTTCAGGTATGTGCTGCAAGAGCAGTTTGGCCAGAATCTGTTTCTGGATTATGACGACAGGCAAGGCACTGCAGAGTTGCCAACAGAACTGCCTGAAGCTCCCCCGTTGTATTCATGGTCATTTCAGGCCTGAAAAATACCTTGGCCAGCTGTCTTCACCAAAGTGGATTACCTGGTTGCGGGAGCCGGCCCAGCGGGTTGTTTCGCAATATCACCAGCATCTGAATCACCCGGAACCCGACAATCCGCTGATCAGGAAATACTTTGTGGACAGGCGAATCAGTCTGCAAACCTATATATCGATTCCGCATTTCCAGAACCAGATGGCCAGGGAAATCGCACCACTGACTGTAGAGGATTTCTTTTTTATCGGTTTTACGGAACAGTTTGATCGTTCACTGCAGCAGCTTTCATCACTGCTGGATATCAACCTGCATTCGCCAGTGGTGAAGGAAAATCGCAGCAAAGACAAAACAGGGAGTCTGTGGCGTATCGACCCTGAAACCCATATGCAGATCAGGGAATACAACCGGCAGGATTATGCTTTGTATTTCAGCGCCATGGACAGGTTCTGGTGCCCCTGAAGCGCAGCTTTACGCTGCGGCAGGATAAATGCAGACACTGTTTCACAGTATCTGCATTTCCTGTCAGATATTTCAGTTGTAGGAAATCACATCCTGGGTGAGTTTTCGCAGCACCCGTTCAGAAGTATTGCCCTTGAGCAGGGCCGACGCGCCCTGTCTGGATCTGGTGCCTATAACCACCGTGTCAGCCCCGATCTCTTTTGCAAAGCCGGCAATGACATCAGCAGGATCGCCTTCGCGAACATGGACGTTTTGTGTTGGCAAATCGCTGTCCTTGAGAATTTTTTCGCGGTTGGGGAAATGCTCCGAATCCTTGTAGGCATTGATGACATGGAATTCGGCATCATAATGTTTCGCTATGTTCATGCCGCCCTGCAGTACCTTTTTGTTCAGTTCTGAATAGGCGGGATCTTCCAGGCGCTGGAAATTGACAGCAGCCAGAATTTTCTTGCGTTCACCAGTGTTGCCAGGTCGCACTATGGTGACAGGTGCTACTGCATTACGCAGCAGTGACCATTGGTTGCCGCTGAACAGTGAGCTTTTGGCATCCTGATAGTCCGGCATGAAGATATGATCCGGATTGAACCGCTTGGCACTGTTCAGAACAGCCCCTTGCCAGTCTGTGGACCAGCACAGCTCAAAACTGTGGTTTACCTTGGCATCTTCCAGTGGTTTGAGCAGGTTCGCCAGCCACTTCCCATCCTGATAAAGGGAGGGGTTGGAAGCCTTCAGGTCTGTGTTTTCTCAGTCAACACCGATGAACAGATGTACATGGGAGCCCGGATTGGTGATTTCAGATGTGATCAGTACCCGTTCCAGAGCAATATGCTTGTCTTTGGTTGGCTGGATAATTACCAGTACTTTTCTTGCGTCACTCATGTCTGTTCTTCCTCACTGTGTTGTTTTCCACCTGATACACAGTGTAGAGCCAGAACAGGCACGGACATTGATACGAGTCAATGTTCCGTGCGCATACACCGTCTGTCCACATTCCGGGTGCTATCAAAACACGCGTGAGCCGCTGGTCAGAATCGGTATCTGATCCCGGTTTCCAGTGAGCGCCCCGCTTCAGGTGCAAAGCCCCGCAGATAGGAAGTAGACAGCCTGATTTCCTGATCAGCCAGGTTACGGGCTTTGACAAACAGCATCAGTTCGCCCGGGCCAACTGTTTCGAATGTGTAGTTTGCACCAATGTCCATTCTGGTCCAGCTCTCGGTACCCAGTTCGAAATCACCGGGCTTGTCCTGTTCCAGGGCATGTATAACCGTTAAATAGGCTGTCCACAGGTTTCCATCAAGCGTTACTTCTGCGCCCAGGCGATTGGGCGGCATACGCGGGGCATCACCATTGCTGTCAAAGCTGCCACTGATTGTGTCACCGAACAGCCTGAGCGTGGTCAGGTCATTAATCGCAATGTTGGCATCCAGTTCAATGCCAAAAAACCTGGCGTCGTCCTGCTGGTAGGTGCGGACCGGAAAGCCGTCCACTTCCTCGCCTGTAGAGACCTGGCCGATGTAATCATTGAAGCTGTTGTAGAAACCGGTGATGGTTGCGCTGAATCTGCCATAGTCGAGATAAAGAGTCAGGTCAGTATTGAGGGAGGTTTCCTCATCAAAGTTCGTGTTGCCGACTTCGCAGGCACCGGTCGCAAAGTGGATTACACAATCTTCCGGATCAACCAGACCGTGGTTGGAATACAGTTCCTCAACCGAAGGCGCGCGTTGTGCACGGGATACCGAAATTCCAAGTGTGCTCTGGGGTGTCAGATCCCAAAGTGCAGAACCCGACAGGCTCCATGTTCTGAAGTCGGTATCAGGGGCTGCTGAACCCAATGGGCTGTATTCGTCGAGATTGAACCTGCCACCGATTTCAATGGTTGCTGCCATGGCATGAAAATCTTCCACCAGGAATAGTCCGGTTGAACTGATGTCCGTTACCGGAATGAAACTTTCCTCCCCTAGCGCTGCAAATTCTTCTGTGCTGTGCTGCAAACCCAGTACTCCATGTCGTTCGGGTGTGTCGGTGTGGGTAATCTGAAGACGATGCTGCCAGGATTGATTGCTGAATCTTGTGCCGATTTCGCCATTTCCTTCTATTTCGGCATGCCTGTAATCGGTATGGCTCAGGCGATAATCGATGGTTTCTGCCCATGCTGCGACATTTCGCCATTGACCATTGATGTCGTAGCGGGTGCGTTGCATGTCGATGTAAACGAAATCCTCACCTAGTGCTTCCGGGGCATGGTCGTCCTCATCATGTTCTCCCTCTTCGTGCTCTTCTTCATGATCTTCGCCTTCATGATCTGCATGTCCATGTGCGCCGGGTGGCAGGCCGTAGGTATTGTCCAGATCGCTTACCGCAAATCCGAGATAGCCATTGTCAAAAATCCAGCTCACACCTGCAGTGCCGGAAGTGGTTTTCCCGCCGGTGTTGGCAATATATCCATTGGTGTTTTCGGGTTCTTCTCCGTGATGTTCCTCGCCCTCGTGCTCTTCCTCGTGTTCCTCTTCTTTATGCGCTTCTTCAAGATAGCGTGTATCAATGGCCAGACCCGGAATTTCCAGATCGTTCCATTCCCGGTGGACGCCATCGAAATGCCACACCAGATTGCCGGAGTCAAAGTCCAGGCTGCCAACAATGGTATCGAGTGAGGCGGCCGTGTCGTGACGAGCTTCGATAGCGAAAGAAGGCGCAGAGGGCAGTGAAGTTGCGATCCGTCGATCGATTACATTGACCACTCCGCCGATGGCACCTCCGCCGTAAAGCAGAGTAGAGGGCCCCCTGAGCACTTCTATGGAATTGGCCAGGATCGCTTCCACGGTCTGGGCATGGTCGGCCGAGTTACCGGATGCATCCGCATTCGGAATACCGTTGCTCAGGTTCATTACGCGTCGACCTTGCTGGCCGCGAATTACCGTTTGGCCAACTGCAGGGCCGAAAGAAGCATTACTGATGCCGGGTTGGCCAGCGAGCGTGTCACCGAGGGTAGCCCGTACTGCATTGTGCAATTCGTCGCCAGTCAATACGGTTACCGGGAGTGCAGTTTCGGAACTGCGTACATGGATGGCAGTAGTAATCAATTCGTAGATGTCATCTTCCTGTCCCTGGACAAAACCTGCGCCACAGGCGAGCAGGCTGAAAGGTATGGTCTTCAATGGTCGAAAATTCATGATTTGCCTCAACTGTTTGCACTTCAATTTCAAGTGGATGCACGCAACAGGCTGCAATTAATGCGCCATGTATCGGTGAAGCCGGGTGCTGGTTCATCAAGGCAGGGAGGGAGGAGCGCGACTCTGGTAGGGGTGAATAACCCTTGTTGGCGGAAGGTGAACCTGGTGAGGCAATCCAGAAAGGGTGGCGGGCGGGGCAGCCACTGCGACATTGTGGCTGATCTCGCTGTCGTCACTGAGCTGGAAGTGGCAAAGGGCACACTCGACATTGTGCTGCGTATGGTCATGCAGAGCCGATCCCTGGACCAACTGCACGCCAAGCAAGGCCATGCTCATCAGAATGACAAGCATCAGGTTCTGCATGGTATTGGTGGCTTTGGAAACTGTGTTCATGGTTGCCCTGGTAACGGTTCCATACTAATGCAGGTCTGGCGGCCGGTAAAGGCAAGGACCTATCTCGCGGGATTTTCTTTCAGGCCAGATGTTCCAGGAGCTCAAGCATGCGATCCCTGTCGATACCGTCAATGCAGACAGTCTTGATTGAAGCGGAATGCCCGCTCGTAATCGTGACAGCAGCAGCTGGTAATCCGAGCGTTCGGGCAAGCAACTTTTCGATGGCGGCATTGGCCTTGCCTTTCTCGGGAGGCACCTGTATCCGCACCTTGATCATGTCGCCGTGTAAACGGACAGAGGAGCTGCTGGATCCGGGCAGTGCTTTTATTTTTATCCTTATGCTCACTGGTAGTACCCGTGGGAAGAAATTCCGGATATTCAGGCTTCAAAATAGATAAAATAGTTTCTGTTTAAATATTTCATTACTTTATTTTATGTTCAATTTGATGAAGATTTTGCGGATGGATAATTGAAAGTATATTTTTGTTATAGAGCCATGAAACAAGCTGTAAAAATTCCCACAAGAAAGAATATAAAGAGGGGAAAAAATACAAAAAAATAAATTATAAAAAATCATTTGACTTTGGTATTGAGTGGAATCAGATTGCGCGCCGGGGAGAAATGCATCCTGGGTATTCAGTGCCTGGCAAGCGGGTTTTCCGTCTTTTGCAGTTGCCTGTCAGCCTGGAATGCCGTTGGGTGAATGGTTTTTGAAGCGCCTGCAATTGCAGCTGTCTGACGTTTTTGATGCCTTGTCCCCTGTGGTGTTACTGCCACATTTTATTCTTGTCTCAAACATCATTAAGGGGAAATATGATGAAAATGTCTATCAACAGGGCGTTTACTGCCAAGGCGCTGGCCTTGTCAATTTCCGCCATATCAATCGGATTGGCCGCTCCTGGCGCGATGGCGCAGGACGATATCGAAGAAATTTCCGTAACAGGTTCCCGTATCCGTCAGACCGACGGTATGGTGACACCGGTACCAGTGACTGCAGTAACAATCAGTGAGCTTGCTTCATTCCAGCCAGGCAGCACGATTGCGGAACAACTCGACAATCTGCCCCAG
>JAURLQ010000049.1 GCA_030831125.1 Gammaproteobacteria bacterium | reverse complement strand
GTTGCCTGTATGCGGAATTGACCATTAGGCAGCAGAAACATGAACAATCGCTGCAAATTCAACGCACAAGACTACAATTGGCAGCAAGGGATGTTAACACCAGCGGGAATGTTGCAAGCAAGCAACAAAATTCCGGTCTTTAACTTTTAACCATATTTTTCCAGATACACGACCAAAATGATGCGAGTTACAGGTTTGTCAGGGCAGCAAAAGCCCTTTTCAGATTCTCTTAGGAAGCTGGGAACCTGTGCGCTTTTTTCACTGGTTTCCCAGCTTGCTATAGCCCAGCCGGACGCGCTGGTCACCCGCCTGCTTTTTGAACCGGTTCCCATTCCCGAAGATCCACAGGACACCTATCCGCTGGTTTCGTTTTCAGCGGCAGAAACCGACATTCCACAGCCGGCTGCTGAAAAAAGGGAACTCACCTTTGAGGAACGCAGAGCCATTGAGGAAGAGATAGAACAGTATCGGAACATTGTGGGCGACAGCGAAGCCGAGCAAGGCCCTTTCTCCGACACCCTGCGGGAAGATCTGTTTTCCATAGGCGAACTGTACCAGCAGCTTGAAGAGCATGATGAAGCAATAAAGGCCTTCGAGAGAGCACTCAATGTCAGTCGTATAAACTTCGGTTTGCGCAGCCTCGACCAGATTCCCTTGCTTGAAAACATGGCAGAAAGCTACCTGGCCATGCAGCAAAACAGTAATGCCGATGCCATGATGGATGCCGCCTTCAATCTGCAGCGCGACTATTATGGTGAAGGAAGTCCCGCACTGGCAGGACCTATGGCCAAGCTGGGCGACTGGAACACCGATGCCTTCATGACCCGTTCCAGCATTCTGGTCAATATCCCGCGCATGAATGTGCAGAATTTCCTGATGGACCCCAACAACTATGTCCAGCCCATCGTGGATATCAGGAGCAGTCCGCTGTTCAAGCTCTACCAGGCACGAGCAAACTATCTGAATGCCATCAGTTCGCTGCTGGAAACACAGAATTACACGCATCCCGAGTTGCAGACGCTGGAACACAAACTTCTGACCAATTACTTCCTGAGCATGCACCAGGAAAACATTCTATACGAGCCCGATTTCTATCTTACCCGCAAGAAGACCAAAACCGCCTCCCGGCTCAACCAGAATGCCATTGAACTGATGACTTCCGAAAATTATGACCTGGGCAAGGAATCGCATGAGCGACGCGTGGCCTATGTTGCCAACAATCCCCGGGCTTCAGGACTGGAACTTGCCACTGTGCTGCTGGAGAAAGCCGACTGGCATCTGCTCTTTGAACGCAAGGTAGTGGCACAACGGGAGTACGAAGCTGCGTACCAGTTTTTTACCGAAAATCCGGATATAGCGAGCAGCGTTACCGATTACATTTATCCAGTGGTACCGCAAGTTCTCCCCACCTATCTGCCCGCCCCCAACAGCCGGGAAAAACTGGGTATAGCTGAAGATGCGGAAGTGGCCTGGTTCGGATATTACGATGTGTCGTTTTCAATCAACAGGTTCGGCAAGGCTCGTCGTGTGAAAATCCTGCGTGAAGGGGGCGAGGTTACCCGTAACATGGAAATCCGTCTCAAGCAGTACCTGCAGAAAGTGCTTTTCCGGCCGCGCTTCACCGATGGCAAGATTGACGACAGTCCTCTGGAACTGCGTTACTACATTGCAATTTGACACAGATAATAAAGGCCCATCACTCTTTCCCGTTCCCTTCTTCCAGACATCGAGACTTCTATGTCAGTGGCACCCGGCTTCCCTGAGTGAGTCAGCTCGCTCGCTTCCGCTCCTCGCCTGACTCACTCAGTGCAGCCTGATATACCTCTGAGGAAGTGATCAAGGGGTCAGAGTAACTTGATCACGCGAAAAATTTACAAAGTCAGCATTATTGGAATCAAGTTACTCTGACCCCTTGATGCCATTGCTGTCCCACATAGGCTGGAGGACATGAGTTACACAGGCAGTGCAGCGACTGTCGCCAGCAGGGATGCTGGCGTCAAGCCTACAGGGATGTATTTACGGCGTGTCGCAGCATGGTCTGTGTAACTGATGTCAATTCGTCGAACTTTCAGCTGCGATCACTTATTCGTCAGGCAGTGCGTAAACAAACAGTCCTGAACCGCCGGCAACTGCAATATATTGCTTCCCATCCATCTCGAAACTCATCGGTCCGTTGGCAATTGCGCCGCCCAACATTACACGCCACAGCTCCTCGCCGGTAGCGGCATTGAGCGCATAGAAGTAGCCTTCCCTGCCGCCCGCAAATACCAGGTTTGACGCCGTGCTAAGCACACCACTGTCTGTGACATTGGCCATTTCATGGCGCCAGACAATGTTGCCGGTTTGTGGATCTATGGCCTGTATGGCGCCAATGCCTTCTTCCGGTAAACGCTGGTTTACCGGGCGCACACTCAGCGCCGGCATTGCCATGGTGGGATACAGCCCCACATAGTTCTGCCCCGGAATATACTGCACTCCATCCGGGCTCTTGGTGTATACCGAATAGGTGTCCAGCCAGCTGGGTACATAGAACAGACCGGTAACCGGGCTGAAGGAGGGTGAATACCAGTTGGTGGCTCCCTGGTTGTTCGGCATGATGAAGGTCCCTTCAGGGCTTGGTGCACGCACCATGTTCGGTCTGCCGTTGGCATCCCAGCCATCCACCCAGTTCACCGCCACGAAAGGCTCGGCCAGCAGGAACTCGCCATCTGTCCGATCCAGCACATAGAACACGCCATTGCGATTGGCGGTCATCAGCACCTTGCGTGGCTGGCCGTTGAATTCGATATCTGCCAGCACCTGCACCTGGGTGGAGTCATAGTCCATTTCATCGTGCGTGGTGTACTGGTAGTGCCAGGCCAACTTGCCGGTATCCGGGTCAAGCGCCACCACCGACTCGGTATAAAGGTTGTCGCCGGGACGTGAATCTCCGTTCCAGTCGGGGCCAGGATTACCGATCCCCCAGTACATCAGGTTCAGTTCCGGGTCGTAGGTGCCGGTGGTCCAGACTGAACCACCGCCGATTTTCCAGGCTTCCTGTTCCGGGTCTGCCCAGGTTTCAAAACCGGGTTCACCCGGGCCGGGGATGGTATTGAAACGCCAAAGTTCGTTGCCCGTTTCCACATCGTAAGCGGCAATGAAGCCACGAATGCCGTACTCGCCACCTGCTGGCCCGACTATGATCTTGTCATCGATGATCAGAGGTGCCACAGTCAGCGCATACCCGAGCGAAGGGTCGCCGATGGAAATATCCCACTTGAGCCGGCCACTGGCAGCATCCAGTGCCATCAGATGCCCGTCTATGGCGCCCATGAACAGGGTGTCGCCATGAATTGCAAGGCCCCTGTTGACGCGACCACAGCACACCCGCGCTTCGGTATCAGGGGTATAGGACCAGGTCCAGAATACCCTTCCGGTTCTGGCATCGAGTGCCACAACATCGTTGGGCGCACCTACTGTATACAGCACACCATCCACATACAGAGGGGTTGCCTCGAATTTCTGTGAAGCACCAGCTGCGGAACGCTGCTGCCAGATCCACTGCAGTTCCAGCTCGCCGACATTCTCCGGCGTAATCTGGGTGAGATCAGAATGTCGCTGGCCATTATAGTCGCCGTGATACAGCAGCCAGTTGCCGGGCTCGGCTTCCGTGTTCAGCAGTCTTTCGCTGGTAATGTTCTGTGCAGAGGCAGCTGCCGCGAGCAGCGCCATTGAGGCAATTACGGTTTTGAGTGCAGACTTCATTTCTTACTCCCCCTTCAGTGAAATCATGTAGGCCACCAGATCAGCCACTTCGGTGGCAGACAGGACATCAAGCACAGATGGCATAGGGGTCGGAATGAATTTGAATTCGCTCAGATCCTGCTTGAGGAAAGATTGCAGTTTTTCATCGGTATTGAGCAGCTGTACAGAATGGGTGTCCTGGTTCAGCAGCAGCCCCTGGGTAACAGTGCCGTTATTGTCAGTAACCTGATAGAAACGCTGGCCTATACGTACATCTTTCTGCGGATCGAGCATGGCGTCTTCGAGTGCTGCCGGTGAACGCTGCCCTCCGATACTTGCCAGATCTGCATACAAACGCGAGCCACCTCCTCCAACGCCATGACACTCACTGCAGCCGGCCTTGCCGAAAAACAGCTCTTCGCCCCGGCCAGGATTGCCAATGGCTACATCACGCTCATCATTGCCGGCCACGCCACCGTTGGTCTGCATGGTACGCAGAAAAGCGACAATCGAACGCAGGTCGCCATAGGACAACTGCGGACGGGGAATCATCAGGGTACCGGGAATGCCGGTACGCACCAGCGCAATCAGTTCCTCGTCGCTGCTGGCCCGACGGAAACGTCCACTGGCCAGATTCGCTCCCTCAACCTCGCTGCCGGTATTGCCGTGGCAACCCAGGCAGTTGGCCTGATACAGGCCGCGTCCGGCCTCGATGTCACTGGGTGTGTAGCTGTGTTCCTGGGCATGGCCGGCGCCACTGAAAATGGCAGTAGCGGCCAACAGGAGCAAGGGCTTGCTTAAAGACTGCAAACGCATGATTTCCCCTCGGTTTCAATTATGGTTTTGAGCCGCGAAGCCTAGTACAGAAGGCCTGTATTGGCAATTGCAGCTGCTGTCACAGGGATCAGAAAACTGTAATATCAACTGACCAGTTTCATAAGACGTCTGACAGGACCCCGGATGCCGAAAAAACGAAGCTTTCTCGGAGAATTACTGCGCCGCAAGGTGGTACGCCAACTCGGCGGCTACATAGCGATCCTGTGGCTGCTGGCCCAGGGATTCGCCTCACTGTTCCCCTATTTCGGTCTGCCTGACAGTGCACATCTGCTCATCCCCCGCACCACTGCGCGTATGCTGCATACGCTTGCCGCCAATGCTGATGCGCAGGCACCCCAGGTGAAGGAGGTCCTGGCCAGGGCTTATCGTGATGCCGGCATTAAAGCTGAAATCGAAGTCTATAACGCCCAGCATGGCTGGTGCTCGCTGGATTCAGCCGTCTATGATGGAGATGAGGCGGAACGTGCCCATGGCCGGCTGCTGGCGCTGTTTGAAACCGCGCTGGCCTGAGAGAATCAAAGGGGTCAGCCCAGCGCCCTATCAGGGCCGTTTTATATAACAACAAGGATTCTGACCAGATGAACAGATTGTCGACTATCACACTTGTGCTGCTGTCCCTCTACTGCAACATTAACATGGCCCAGACCGACTGGCCCGGCTTTGTGGAAGATGACCGGCCTGCACCGCGAAATGCAGATGGTCGTGTCAGCTTCGGCCCACCTGAGGGGCGCTCAGGCTACTGGTCGCGCCGCACCCAGAACATCGTCGTCAACCCGAACAACTACCAGTCCATAGCCACCCAGTTGGCACCGATCCACATCGATGAGGTTCCCCTGCAGGACTGGGCACTGGCGCTCACCAATTATCGGGCCGGTGAAACCTACCTGCGCAGTGAACCCAATGCCCGCTGCAAACCTGCGCCCGGACCACGCCAGATCATGACCCCCTACGGATTCGAGATGGTCGAGGTACCGGAACTGCAGCGCATTTACATCATCACCGTCTCCAACGCGATGAGCTGGCGGATCATCTACATGGATGGCCGGCCGCATCCCGACAACCTGCGACCCAGTTATTTCGGGCATTCAGTCGGGCACTGGGAAGGTGATGTGCTGGTGGTGGATACCGTGGGCATCAACGAGAAATCCTGGACCACCCGCGACGGCCTGCCGACCACGGACAAGGTGCACCTGATCGAGCGTTACAGCCGGCCCAACTACAGCAACATGATCTATGAAGTCACCACCGATGACCCGGGGGCCTATACTGCGCCATGGACCAGCGGCTACGTGATCGGCTGGAATGATGACGAGGAACTGTTCGAGTACATCTGCCAGGAAAACAACGTGTCACCTGACAGCATGCTTGGCGACGGCCGGATCAGCAACATAACGCCCTGATCAAAGGGGTCAGAGTAACTTGATTCCTTTGACATAACTTTCAGCCAGGCTTTATGGAAATCAAGTTACTCTGACCCCCTGTTTTAGCAACTGCTTCACGGTCCTGCCGATGATGGCGGCAGCGCTGACCAGTTTGCTTTCTTCAAGACCATAGGAAAGCCGCAGGCACTGGTGACTGTGGTCCCAGTCCTCCTGCAGGCCGATGAAAGCCGTATTGCCCGGTATCACCAGAACGCCTGCTTCTTTCAGTTTCTGGTACAGCAACATGTCGGTCACCGGCAGTGCCGGAAACCACAGCCATAAAAAGAAGGCTCCTTCTGCCTTGTGAATGTGGAACGGTACATCGCCCAGGTGTTCCACCAGGGCCGCCACCAGGATATCCCGGCGCCTTTCATACCATGGCCTGATGTGGTTCCTGCAAACCAACTCAAGGTCTCCATTGTCCATCAGACTCTGCAGCATGAGCGGCCCGAGGTTGCTGCTGGCCAGGTTGAGAATGGTATTGGCCCGGCTGAACGCCTCGATGATTTCAGGTTTTGCCACCAGTATCCCGCTGCGGGTACCGGGCATACCAAGCTTCGACATGCTCAGCATGAGGATGACATTGTCGCTCCAGTAGGCCGTGGCATCGTTGTACACGATGCCGGGAAACGGGTGCCCGTAGGCGGCATCCAGGATCAGGGGAATGCCGCGGGCGGCAGCTAACCCATCGAGTTTTCGAATTTCTGTATCAGTGATGACATTGCCGCTGGGATTGGTCGGCCTTGAGACACACAAAGCACCAATGTTGTCATCCAGGCAAAGGTTGTCGAAGTCAATGTGGTACTTGAACCAATATTCGTCGCAGATTTCAACAGAAGGTATTTGCGATATAAAGGTATCGGGCATGACACTGATGTCTGCATAACCCAGGTATTCGGGGCAGATCGGGAACAGCAGCTTACGGTGACTGCGGTCAGGCATTCGTCCACACAGCATGTTGGCCAGGATGCCGAAGGCTGACTGCCCGCCATTGGTCAGGGCAATATGCTCTGCCGTGATATCCCAGCCATTATCTGCACTGAGCTTTGCTGCCAGCAAACTGCGGATCGGTTCACTGCCTTTTGGTTCCTGGTAACTTCCCAGCAGTTCATGCAGCACTTGCCTGTCACCGGCAATTTTCTGCAGATGTTGCTGGAACACCTGTTCTACCTTGTCGATTCTGCCTGGCGCACCACCACCAAGCATCAGCATGTCAGGATGCGCCTGCATCGTCCTGCCCAGATCATCCATCAATCTGACGATACCGGAATCACCGGTGTATTTGTCACCATAACTGGAAAACTGCATTGTGGTTTATTAAATCCTTAAGCCTTGTCGGGGATATTGCAGGTAAATTCCGGATGATCTGAAAAAATGCTGGACGCCATATCACATGCAGTCATACAGTCCGTGCATTGAAACCTACCTGGACCACCCAATGAAATCTGTCAGAATATTCCTGCAAAGTATGCTTGCCTGTTGCCTTATGTACAATGCCACTGTCTTTGCAGCCGAGAGAGAGTCGGAAGAAGCAAGCGTTGAATCACTCCAGGCTGAAATTGCCCGCTTGAACAGCATCATGCCCGGACAGGCTTTTGCGATGACCCAAATCGCCTACAATTTCAGCAACCTCTGGTTTGCTGCACAGGCAGAAAACTGGCCGTTAGCCAAATTCTATATTGATGAAACACGGGTTCGCCTGCGCTGGGCCATGCGCATTACACCAAGCAGAAGAATTTCTTCCGGTCAGCTTGATCTGCTCCCCATTGCGAGTTCAATTGAAGACAATCAGGTAAAGGCAGTAGCCGATGCAGTTGCTGCACAGGACCAGACAGCCTTTCGTACAGCATACACCGGTTTGATGCAGGCTTGTCAGGGCTGCCACGAAGCCAGTGAAAAAGCGTTCCTTCGTTTGCAGATTCCCACTGCACCGGCCGAACCCTTGATAGACTTTTCGCCGAATCTGTAATCAAGGGGGTCACCCATAAGCATCAAGGTATTCGGCGACAGGCATTACCGGAGACGCTTTACCTGGATGTAACCTTTGTGGGACAGAGAGGAAAGACGGTACGAACTACCCCAGCGCGTGGGATAGATCCGGACCTCGTCGCCTTCCTCCAGAGCGAAGCGTTTGCTATTGATTTGTTCCCAGACCTGGCCGTTGTCCATGGTAATAAGGAAACGGTTGCGATCGAACTCCTTGATTTCCGCCACCCTGGCGATCAACTCATTTGCCGGTGAGTTCTCATTGACCTTCTCCTCGGGCAATCCGAAATTGCTTTCGACGCTGTCAGCCGGTGGAATGCTGGCAGTTTCTGCTTGTTGCTGTGTCCCGGACGCCCGCTGGGGTTCAACCTGTGGGGAAGATTGTGCCGGCTGCTGCCTGGTACTGCGGGGATTCGACACGACCGGCTGGTTCTGCTGCGGGACAGCGGTGCTACGACCTTGCGCGGCATTCGCCTGTTCCTCGAAACAGGCCAGTCGCTCTATCGGGCTGACAATATCAAGGCAGGGGCTGGCATCGATAATCACCGGGGCGGTATTTTCCGCCGCGAACGTCGCGGCTGATACCAGCATGCACAGGGAACAAGGCAGGGTTCTAATCATTTTCATGTCCGTAATTTCCCTTTGAAAATAGAGTCGCTATTCTAACAAAACAGGATGATTTTTCAGGCTTTTATTCAAATCAATGGGATTATCAAATTTGGCCTGGTGGGTGTTCAGAAAGGAATAAAAAGGGCCAACCAAAGAGGCATGGCTACGTGAAAAAAAAACGGCGGGCCAGAGGCCCGCCGCTATAGGTTTTACACGATCTATGTTGCTTTACGTCAGAAACGCGCTTTCACACCGAGGAAGAAACGGCGTCCCAACACGTCGTAGTAACCCGGGCTGGTTACCCCGGCACCGGAGGAGGCCAGCACGGGAGCGGCCGGGTTCTGGCAACCCGGAGCGCCACCACAGACCGCCGACAGGTTCGTCCCTGGTTCAAACCCGGTGGTACGACCCGTAATCTCCGGACTGGTATCAAACAGGTTGGTGATACCACCACGCACCGTAATCTTGTCACTGGCAGTCCAGTTGAAGGACATGTCAAAGATGTCATACGAGCCGATGCCGACGTCGGTGTATGGCGTGTAACTCAACGGAACTCCACCACCACCACTAGACGCACGCGCGTTATTGGCAATGAGCGCATTCTGTTTTGCCCGGTTTGCCGTGATCACGTCCGGCAGGTGACGCCAGCGCAAGCCAACACTCCAGTCATCCTTGAAGTATGACAGCGAGGTAAAGAGCCTGTAGTCATACGCACCCGGATTGGTGCCGGTCAGCGTAGGTCCGAGAGAACCAACCCATTCGATCTCGGGATCGAAATCCTCCTGAGACTCCTTGGTCTTGTAAGTGTCGATGTAGGTCATCTGCATACTCAGGGCCAGGCCGCCCGGAAGATCGATGCCGATATCCGAGAACTGGGCTCTCCAGTTGGCAGCGATGTCGATACCTTCTGTGCTGATAGTTGCCTGGTTGGCATACCTGAGCAACTGCCTTGTTGCGCCACCAGTCGCCGGGTTGCGGGCTACATTCACACAATCCGTCGTTGCAGCCTGTGCGGCAGCCTCTGCAGCACTGGTCACCGTCTTAACGCCGTAACACAGGTAGTTGGCATAATCGGGTGTGTACTGCTGGATGGCATCCTCAATCTGGACTTTCCACCAGTCAACGGAAAGGGCCAGATTTTCCAGCCAGGGATTTGTCCAGGGGGACGAAGCAACAAAACCCAGGGTCCGGGTATCAGCGGTTTCGGGGCCAAGGTCAGGATTGCCTTCCTGGTATACCCAGTTGGCATTACCGCCCGTTTGACCGGTCGCATTATTGCTGTAGAACAGGTCTTTAGCAGTAGCACCCATCTGGGCCTGGCAGATCAGGAGGGTACTTTGAGCACCTGCCGCGGTCTGTCCACTGGCCAGTTGTGTCTCTGGCTCACCAGGGGCCAGGATGGGATCCGGCAGGGCGCCACCGGCGCCATAGGGTGCGTTGGAACGCAGACCACAGGGGTCACCGAAGTTGTTTTGTACACCACGCAGGTAGACTTGCTGAAAGCCAAGATACTTCTCGCCGACATTGGGTGCGCGGGTCGCGCGGTTGTAACCACCACGCAGACGCACCCAGTCATTGACCTCTACATTGGCCAGAGTCTTGTAGGTCCACTCTGAATCATTATCGCTATAGTCGGAAAAACGTGCACCCAGTTCCAGTTCGACCCCCTGCACGAAGCCGACGTCGCCAAGCACCGGGACCAAAGCTTCTACGTAGAAGTCATCAACTGAGGTGGTTGCATCCATATCACCCACCGGATAGACACCGATGACCTGGTCCTCGAATGCCCTGGAGCTTTGCAGAAGGTCCGGGGTATAGGTCACCCGGTTTTTGCGCCACTGGTAACCGGCTGCAGCACGCACTTCACCGGCTGGCAGGTCCATCAACCCCCCCTGGAGATTGATTTCGATGATGTCCTGGTCACTCGTCAAACGGTTCTGCAGAGGCGCGCCAATCGCCTTGGCACAATCCTCGCTCGGCCGCGTATCGGAGAAGAAAATGGTTTCATAAAAGCCGCTGGTACATTTAACCGGGTTGGTACCGAAGCCAGGCGACGCGCCCTGGGTATTTGCCTGTACTATCGCATTGCGGCCGTAATCCGGCTCATTCACGAGCCTGCGCCACCGTTCCAGTGACTGGAAACCGGTAGAGACGTTGCTGTTGTCCACCTCACCATGTGAGTAATAGAACTCACCTGTCCAGTCGCGGTAGGGCAGATCCACATTGACCCCTGTTTCGAATTGCCAGACGATGTTGTCATTATCGGATGCACGATTTTCCAGGCTGTTTTTGGGGAAAATTTCCGGAATCCAGCCGGCATCAGGAGAGGTACGGCTCAACAGCAGGATGGCCAGTTCAGGCACGACGGGATGCTGGGCACCCGCTGCACCGCTCGGGATAAAGCCCGGATTGGCAAACGCGGCCGGATTGGCCTGGACCGCTTTCACAATAGCTGGATCTTTGTAGTTCAGTGTCGGGTTTATCGGGCTGTCAATCGCCTTGTTGAACGGTACAGTGGCCTCCCAGCCATAGCTGGCGGTTGAACCGTAGTTCAGACGCGTCTTGGAGTTGCTCCGGGCGAAGGTCGCGTTGGCGAACACAGAAACACCTTCCGCGATTTCAAAACTGCTGCGGGTAAAGAAGGACCAGCGATTCTGTGGCGCACTGACAATGGCGTCCTGCGTATTCCACTTGAGGTTACACGCGGTATCGTTCGGGTCCAGCGTCGTGCCATCCAGTACGCGTTGGCAGGCGTATTCCCAATTATCGACTATGCCATTGCTCAAACTGAGATTGTCGCCAACCACAGGCCATAATGTGCCATCCGGATTGAACCG